>CAZUVQ010000009.1:0-26102 GCA_964623915.1 uncultured Oscillospiraceae bacterium | reverse complement strand
GTTAATAGACACAATTAACGGCTTTTCCGTCAAGAAATGATAAAAGGTTGCTTTTTGTAATATTCATAAGCCTTTTGCGTGCATCAAGAGAAGCCCATGCAATATGGGGAGTAATTATAGAATTCGGAGCGTGTATTAAAGGATTCCCCTCTTTGGGCGGTTCTTTCGATAACACATCGCCACCAAAACCTGCAACCTTTCCTGTTTTTAAAGCTTTGGCAGTATCTTCCTCATTTACAATGCCGCCGCGTGCCGTATTTATCAGATAAACACCGTCGCGCATTTTCGCAATTGTCTGTTTATTAATTAGGCCTGTTGTTTCAGCTGTCTGCGGGCAATGAATAGAAATGATATCACTGTTTTTCAGCACTTCCTCTAATGATACCCTGCCGGGTTTTGATGTTTTTGCGCTTATTAAAACTTTCATACCAAAAGCCTTTGCTATCTCTGAAACCCGTTGCCCTATCTGACCGCAACCAATTAAGCCCATTGTTTTACCGCTTATTTCAAACACAGGCTTTTTCCAGTAGCAGAAATATTCACTTGATGCCCATTCGCCTGCCTTAACACTGTCATTGTGCAGACCGGTGTGTGCCATAAGCTCAAAAAGCAGTGCAAATGTATGCTGCGCAACTGATTCGGTACTATATGCAGGTGCATTTGTTACACATATTCCCAAATTAGCGGCACAAACAGTATCTATAATATTATAACCCGTCGCAGTAACGCCTATATATTTTAATTTTGGCAATGAGTTTATTACTTCCTTAGTAAATACCACTTTATTTGTAATAATAAACTCCGCATCCTTTGCACGTTCAAAAACTTGTGATGGCAAAGTATTATTATATATTTCATATTCACCGGCTTTACTAAGCCAGTCCCAGCTTAAATCCCCCGGGTTTAGCGCATACCCGTCAAGAACAATTGTTTTCATAATCTACCTCATATATAGTGAACATTATGTTAGTGTGGTTTTTATATTTTCACACTACTTCGTTAAAAAAGCGACAGACATTATGTCTGCCGCATGAGTGCTTATTCCGCCGAGTAAGGCAAGAGAGCAATGTGACGTGCTTTCTTGATAGCAAGTGTCAGCTGACGCTGATGCTTTGCACAAGTACCGCTGATACGACGGGGAAGAATCTTAGCTCTTTCCGAAACGTAACGACGAAGATGTGCAACGTCTTTATAATCTATATGCTCAACCTTATCAACACAGAAATTGCAGACTTTTCTCTTAGCCTTACGATTTCTGAACGGCCTGTCTGTTCTATCCTTTTCCATGGTAAGTATCTGCTCCTTTCAAAAATCAGATTCATTTTTGCCCTGTGAAATTAACATAGGGCTTGTACAAAAGCCTGTTTAAAAATTACTACCCACAAATAGCTTTTGTCAGAACGGCAAATCGTCATCCGTGCCGTCTACACCGAATTCATCAGGCATATCGGGCATCGCATCATTTTCCTTACGAGGCGCAGAATCACGCTTGCTTTCTACAAAGCCCGCATCATTTACAACTACCTCTGTTACAAAATGACGTTTTCCGTCGTTGTCATCCCAAGTACGAGTTTGAATATAGCCGTCACAAGAAATCATATTCCCTTTTGCAAAATATGTTTTTACGAAATCGGCTGTACGGTTAAATGCAACGCAATTTATAAAATCACTCTGCCTCTCACCGTTTGCATCTTTAAACCTTCTTTGGATGGCAACTGTAAAATTAACCACTGAAACACCTGTTGCTGTTGAGCGGAGTTCAGGGTCACGAGTAAGTCTTCCGACCAGGATAGCCTTATTTAGCATTAATTATCCCTCCATTACTCTTCATCACGGCGTACAATTATTGTGCGGATAATACCTTCTGTAATGCCGTAAACACGTTCTAATTCTTTTGGAAAATCGGGCCCGCTTTTAAAGTTTACAAGAACATAGTATCCTTCTGTCTTGTAATTAATAGAATATGCCAAGCGCCTTTTACCCCAGACATCCACATTTTCAATTTCGCCCGCTGAAGCAATAAGAGAAGTAAACTTTTCCTGTAACGCTGTAATTTCTTCTTCTGAAAGGGCAGAATCGATAACAAAGATCGTTTCATATTTGTTTGTCATAATAAACACCTCCTTCTGGACTTATGGCCCTTTATGCAAGGGCAAGGATACTTAGTTATTATATTTAGATTTTTCCATTTTGTCAAGGCTTTTTATTTATTTTGTTCAATAAGAGCCCTTTTATCATTAATTCAGCGCTTTTTCTTTTAAAATTGTTTATGTTTTCAACATTTAACTATTGAAATTGTTCCTATTGTATTATATAATATCGTTTAGATTTTAAAATTTGGGGTACAAGAAGATGAATAATGAATTAGGTTTTGACAATGAAAAGTACTTAAAGATGCAGGCAGAACATATCCACGAAAGAATATTAAAGTTCGGTAACAAGCTTTATTTAGAACTTGGAGGAAAACTGTTTGATGATTATCATGCATCACGGGTTCTCCCAGGCTTTAAACCCGACAGTAAGATAAACATGCTCGCTCATCTTGCGGACCAGCTTGAAATTGTTGTAGCTATATGCGCCCTTGATATTGTTAATAACAAAGTGCGCGGTGATTATAACATAACTTATGACCTTGATGTACTGCGCCTTATTGATGCATTCAGAAAAAAGGGCTTTTACGTGGGAAGTGTTGTAATTACACAGTACAACAGCGAACCTGCTGTTGTCTCATTTAAAAAACGCCTTGAAAGCATGAATATAAAAACATATATGCATTACCCTATTGATGGTTATCCTGCGAATGTTTCTCTTATCGTTAGCGAAGAAGGTCTTGGCAAAAACGAATACATTGAAACGCAAAGACCTCTGGTTGTTGTAACCGCACCCGGCCCGTGTAGCGGAAAAATGGCAACGTGTCTTTCTCAGCTTTATCACGAAAATAAGCTCGGTATAAAAGCCGGTTATGCAAAATTTGAAACATTTCCTATATGGAACTTACCCATAAAGCATCCTGTCAATCTCGCCTATGAAGCAGCTACTGCCGATATTAAGGATATGAACATGATTGATCCTTTCCACCTTGAGGCTTATGGGGTTACAACTGTAAATTATAACAGAGATATTGAAGTGTTCCCTGTTTTAAACGCAATATTCGAAAAAATTATTGGTTCAAGTCCATATAAATCGCCTACTGATATGGGTGTTAATATGGCAGGAAACTGCATAATCGATGATGAAGTATGCCGTCGTGCTTCTCTTGATGAAATTATCAGGCGGTATTATAATACGATGCGTGATGAGCGCAAGGGCAGGGCTGATAAAGAAGCAATCCTTAAAACAGAGCTTATTATGAATCAGGCTAAAGTTTCAACTGATGACAGGCCGGTTGTCGCTGCTGCTTTGAATAAATCCACCGAAACCGATGCACCTGCCTCAGCAATACAGCTGAATGACGGAACTATTATTACCGGGAAAACCACACCGCTTCTTGGTGCATCAGCAGCGTGTATTCTAAATGTTCTGAAATCAATAGCAGAAATTGATGATGATTATCATCTGATTTCACCTACAGTTATTGAACCCATTCAGAATCTTAAAATAAATCATTTCGGAAATAACAACCCACGACTTCATATTGATGAAACTTTGATTGCATTATCTATATGCGCAACAAGCGACCCTTTGGCAAGGAAGGCGTTTGACGTTCTTCCAAAGCTCCGCGGCCTTGAAGCACATTCATCGGTTATTCTATCACAGATTGATGAAAGTATTTTCCAAAAACTTGGTATGAACCTTACATGTGAGCCTTTATATCAGTCAAAAAAGCTTTACCACAGATAACGAACAGAAGTGATAACAGCGCAATAAAGCTGACTATAGCGGAATTAGAAAAATATTGCGTATATGAAAAGTGGATAGATGTTTGTAAAATACCCGAAGAACAGGAGCATAATATATGAGCAAAACAATAATACCCAAAAACTACACATCACCATTAGGGTTGTATGAAACACAGAAAGCTATTTCACTTTTAAAAAGAGTTTTTGAGGACACCTTAAGCGGTGCTTTGAATTTAAGGCGTGTAAGCGCCCCTTTACTTGTCACAAAGGACAGCGGTCTTAACGATAATTTGAACGGCATTGAACGCCCTGTTGATTTTGATATTCCCGCAATAGGAACAAACGCTCAGATAGTTCATTCGCTGGCTAAATGGAAACGTCTTGCCCTATACGAGTATGGCTTTGGGCACGGCTGTGGTCTGTACACTGATATGAATGCAATAAGGCGTGATGAAGAGCTTGATAACATTCATTCCATTTATGTTGACCAGTGGGACTGGGAAAAGGTAATCCTTTTAGAAGAACGTACTCTTGAATACCTGAAAAGTACAGTAAGAACAATAGTTGAATCCATTTATGAAACTCAACGGACGATGATGAAAATATATCCCATGCTTACCAACAGGATAAGTAAGGATGTTGCATTTATCACTTCACAGGAGCTGGAGGATATTTATCCTGCCAAATCACCAAAGGAACGTGAAAGAGAGTATACCAAAATTCACAAAACAGTTTTTATTATGCAGATTGGGAAAGAGCTTAACTCGGGTATTCCCCATGACGGACGCGCTCCGGACTATGATGACTGGGAATTAAACGGCGATTTACTTGTTTGGAATGAAATTTTATGCGAACAGCTTGAGCTTTCTTCAATGGGAATTCGTGTTGATGCACAGTCCTTATCAAAACAGCTTGAAATCCGTGGGCTTGAATCCTGGGGGGAACTACCGTTTCACAAGGCACTGCTTAAAAACGAACTGCCGCTTACCATGGGAGGCGGTATAGGTCAGTCAAGGCTGTCGCTTTTCATCTTGAACAAGGCACATATAGGCGAGGTGCAGGTTTCGGTATGGGATGACGATACAAAAAGAATTTGTGCGGCGAATGGTGTTAAATTGCTCTAATTTTAATCAACAATTGTTTTTACAAGCCATGCGAGCATTTAATTGCCAAAGTGCGGAACAGGAGAGAAAATTGACAGGATATAAATTTTATGACCAGTCAGAACTCAAAACAATAATCCTTTACATTATCAGCAATTACGGCAAACCGGTTGACAACGGACCGATTACAGATATTTTTATGACACATGAGTTTGTTGATTACTTTACTATGCAGACATATCTTGATGATCTCCTATCAGCCGGTCTTTTAGAAACTTATGATGAAGAAAATCTTCACAAATATATTCTTACGGACGTAGGAAGGGAAGCTGTTTCTTTATATAAAGATGTTATCCCAATTACTATACGCAAAAATATTTTGAAAAGCATAAAAGAATTTCGACATAACATTGAGAGCGATAAAAATGTAACGGCTCACTACAAAGCATATAACGAACTGGAACATATTGCGGAGCTTGAAATATCTGAAGGCGGTTCTCCTCTTTTATCAATAAAGGTTAATTGCGGTTCAAAGGAAATTGCCGTTAAAGTTTGTCAGTCCTTCAGGAAAAACCCTCAAAAATACTATGAGGAAATATTAAATATTCTTACTTTTGATTAAAAAAAACGCACTGAATTTATTTGGTGCGTTTTTTTGTATTCTGTTTTGCCTTACCTTCACAATGGATTTTTAATCGGTAAACCTCAAGTTTTTAGCAATTTTTATTATGAGTTTAATTGTTTATACGATAAGTCCGTATTTCGTAATACGGGAATCCGTATACCAAATTCCATAAATTCCTTGACATTTTGTATAGATTGTGATATTAATATCAATAAGGAAGTGATTAAATGGATAACTTAACTTGCCTTATCTGTTCGGAAATTAAAAATCAATTCAAAAGTATAAGGCAGTTTGCACTATTCACCGGTATATCACAGGCAACCATGTCGAGTGCATTAAAAAACGGGGTTGGTTTTTCAAATTTTGAAACGGTAAAAACAATATGTAAAGACCTAAATATTTGTGACGACAGAATACAACTTACTATTTCTGAATTAAGTATCATCGATACTGTACTGAATAAACTCACATCCATAGATTCTACAGGCAAAGAAAAAGTTACAGATGTCCTTGAGTATTGCGTGAATAAACAACTGACAAATTGTTAATAATACAATTTGTCAGCCCATGTTTGCGAAATTTTAAAAATTACTCAGCTTTTTTCATATAATATTTGACATTTTGCGTGTTGCATGGTATATTATGATAAAGGATGTGTTTTTATGGATAAATTAACAAGTACTGTTTATACTGAAATTAAGAGACAGTATAAAAGCGTTCGTCGTTTTGCGCTTAGCATTGGAATACCCCAAACAACTTTGGCCAGTGCTTTAAAAAACGGAATAGGAGGAACTTCTTATGACACTGTTGTAAAAATATGCGAGGCTTTGAATATTAAATTGATTAATTATGAAAACCCCGTTAAAATAGACAGTGATATATTAACGTTTCTTGAAAAATATAATCATCTTGATGATTATGGTGCTCATACTGTTCAAACGGTTATGGATATGGAATATTCACGTTGCCGTAAAGGCAATTTAGCACCTGCTCCTTCTTACAACGGCAAAAAACTTGACGTAAGCGATAGCCCATCAGAAGGATAGTTTTAAAAGAACATACAAAAGAAAAAATTTATAAAGCTATTATTCTTAAAAGAAATTTTTCCTGCTGGCAGAAAAAATTTCTTTTTTTCTTTTTGATGTATTTTGAGAGTTCTTGTCAAAAAAAAATTATTTTTTCCAGAATACTGTTTCCTTGCCGTCAATGTATTCCTTTTTCTCCCTTCCTTCACGTAGCAATCGTTCAAGCGCAGTCTGATTACCGTCTGACAGCGCTGCTTTGTATCTTGTCAAATTTTCAATCAAATCGTCTAATTCCTTTAAAATGGCCGGTTTGTTTTCAAACAACAGCTCCGACCAGAGTTTCTCATTTTGCTCTGATAATCTCGAAAAGCTTCTGAAGCTTTCCGCTGACAAACCGTAGTGTTCACGGGCAGTATCACTTTTAACATAGGCACTTGAGATGATATTCGGAAGTTGGGTTGTATGGGCTATTATTCTGTCGTGTTCACGGGGTGAGCATATTTCAATATTAGAAAAACCTATTCTTGTAAACAAGTTTTTCACCTTATCAAGCTCCCCTATTGAGATATTCACAGGCGGTGTTAGCACCATAGAAGCACCATCAAAAAGAGTATGCTTGGAGTTTTCAAACCCCCATTTTTCAGTATCCACCATTGGATTGCCTCCGATAAATGTAAATCTGCTTTTCTCTGCAATTTCAAAAGCCTTTTTACATATGTTTTGCTTCACACCACAGCAGTCTATTACAATTGTATCGGGATTTATCATATTACAGTGATCCTGGAGATAATTAACTGTGTCATGAGGGTAGAGACACAATAGAATTATTTCGCACTTGCTTATATTATCATAACCCAAACGTTCATCAATCACTCTCAAGACCTTTGCGCGAATATCAACATCATTGTTTTTGTCTGTACCCAAAACCCTATGCTCTGTCTTAAGCTTAATCGCCTTGGATAAGGACGCTCCAACCATGCCAAGCCCTACAATTCCAACAAACATAGTAAAACCTCCGATTTAAATTTTAAAAACCATGCTATCTATGCGCTCAAATACTTTTTCTTTTCCTAAAATCTGCATTACACTATACATATCGGGTGAATTAATCTTTCCTGTAACGGCAACACGCAAAAACATACTGATGTCAGCAACACTTCCGGGGTAATCATCAGGATGGTTTTTATAATCCTTCATATCTGATGCAAAACCGTATTTATCGGCAACCTTTTTAATTTTATCAAACCATGCCATGTTATCATCTTCTTCGGAATAAACCTCTTTATAATCTGCAAGTACGTTTTTAATCATTTTTTTATCAAAGCTGTCAGGATAGCTGTCCGTAATTTCAAAATACTTGTCATAAAAAAATCCCATGTATGCCTTGACCTCACTCCATGATGCAAAATCCTTTCTGGGCTTTTTGCCACCTCTGCCTATACTGAATACGGCAACCGCCTTTTCACGGTCAGCTTGCAAAACTTCAAAGAATTCTTTGTCAAATTCATCTGCCCAATTTATAGTTTTTTCATAAACCTCATCGGCAGTCAATCTTGATATAATATTCTTTGATACATCTGAAAGCTTTGCATAATCAAAAAGCGCACCGGCACTGTTCATCTTCTTGTATGAAAATTTAAAATCATTTACCGGCATATCGGGATTTGCACGCCTCCAATCCTCAAAATTTGAGTTTAGTATAGTTAAAACATACTCATAAACAGATTCTGTGGGAAAACCGGCTGCTTTATAGTAAGTCAATGCCAGCTCAGGGTCTTTTCTTTTTGAAAGCTTTCTTTTTGAATTGCCGTCCATCTTCATCAAAGGACCGATGTGAAGATATTTCGGAGGTTTTAATTCGAGTGCCGAGAAAAGCTGCAGATGGAAAGGAAGCGTCGGCAACCACTCATCCCCCCTGACAACGTGAGTTGTATGCATGAGCCGGTCATCAACAACATGTGCAAAATGATATGTGGGAATGCCGTCTGATTTCAGCATAACATGGTCAATATCATTTTCTGTGAGCTCAAGCTCACCTTTTATCAAATCAGTGAATTTAATTTTATTCTCAATGCTTCCCCATGAGCGAAACCGAAGAACCCATGGTGTTCCATTTTTTAGCTCTGCCTCAATATCCTCTATATTTCTGTCACGCCATACTGCCCATTTACCAAAATAACCGAAATTTGCTTTTTCAGTTTCCTGCTTTTCGTGTATCGCCGTCAGCTCTTCTTCTGTGCAAAAGCAGGGATATGCAAAGCCCTTTTCTACAAGGTGCTTTGCGTACACATGGTAAATATCTTTCCTTTTTCTCTGGTGATAAGGACCGTAATTTCCTTTATACCCATCCTCTGTAACACCTTCGTCAAAATTAATATTGTAGTGCTTTAAAGATTCTATCAAAGTTTCCACAGCACCGGAAACCTCACGTTTTGCGTCTGTATCCTCTACCCGTAAAAACAAAATGCCGCCTGATTGATGTGAAAGCCTTTCAGAGGTCAACCCCTGAACAAGGTTCCCAAGATGAACAAAGCCGGTGGGGCTTGGTGCCATTCTTGAAACGATTGCGCCTTCCGGTAAATTTCTCGGCGGATATATTTCCTCCACATTGGAAGGAGTTTTTGCTACATGCGGGAAAAGCAGGCCTGCCAGATATTTGTAATCCATTAAAATGTCCTCCGTTTGACATAATTTTACTTGTTTATTATATTATAAACATTTTTTTATGTCAACATTTTATTATATATAATGAATTATAACCCTTTTTACTTGACACAATGTGTTCTTTATAATATAATATTTTAAGCTGTATTTTCACTATCAGGAGGATTATATATGGATTTACAAAACAAAGAGTTTATATTTGAGAATTTTATACATGAGGCTATCAATAAAGACCTAAAAGACGGTGTGTACAGCCATGTACAGACTCGTTTTCCACCGGAGCCCAACGGATATCTTCATATTGGGCATGCTAAGGCAATATGCATTGATTTTGGTACGGCGATAAAGTACAACGGTACTTGCAATCTGCGTTTTGATGATACAAATCCCACTAAAGAGGACACGGAGTATGTAGATGCTATAATGGAGGACATAAAGTGGCTCGGCTTTTTGTGGGACAAGGTTTTTTTTGCATCTGACTATTTTGATGTAATATACGATTGCGCCATAAAGCTGATTAAAATGGGCAAAGCCTTTGTTTGCGATCTTTCAGCGGATGAGATTCGACAATACCGCGGAACACTCAAAGAGGCGGGCAAGGACAGTCCATATAAAAACAGAAGTATAGAGGAAAACCTTGACCTGTTTGACAGAATGACAAAAGGTGAATTTGAAAACGGCGAAAAGGTTTTAAGGGCAAAAATTGACATGGCATCTCCAAACCTTAATATGCGTGACCCTGTAATATACAGGACTCTTCATACTGAACATCACAGGACAGGAAATAAATGGTGTGTTTATCCGATGTATGACTTTGCGCATCCGATTTCCGATACTGTTGAGGGTGTAACCCATTCCCTTTGTTCCCTTGAATTTGAGGACCACAGGCCACTGTATGATTGGTTCCTGCGTGAACTGAAGTTTGAAAAGCCTTCACGCCAGATTGAGTTTGCAAGAATGAATTTGAATTATACCTTGACTAGTAAAAGAAAGTGTTTAAAGCTTGTAAATGAAGGAATCGTATCAAGCTGGGACGACCCTCGAATGGGAACACTATGCGGAATGAGAAGGCGTGGCTATACAGCAGATGCCATAAAAAGTTTTTGCGAAAAAATAGGCGTTGCAAAAGCAAACAGTGTTATTGATTTCGGCGTATTGGAATACTGCGTCCGCGAGGATTTGAATTTAAAAGCTCCCCGCACCATGGCAGTATTAAATCCGATAAAACTTGTTATTGACAATTATCCCGAAAATCAGGTCGAGGAGTTTGACGTGGAAATAAACCCCGAAAACCCGAAAATGGGTACACGAAAGGTTCTATTCTCCAAAAACTTATATATCGAAGCAGATGACTTCATGGAAGAACCCGTAAAAAAATATAACAGGCTTTATCCCGGAAATGAAGTCCGTTTAAAGGGTGCTTATTATGTTACATGCACAAGCTGTGAAAAGGATAATGACGGCAATATTACTGTTGTCCATTGTACCTATGATCCAGAAACACGCAACGGACAGTCACCTGACGGCAGAAAAGTTCGTGGAACAATTCATTTTGTAAGCACCGATAATGCAATAGATGCACAGGTTAGGCTTTACGACAGGCTTTTCATTGCAGAAAATCCTTCTGATGAAAGCAAATCAGGTAATTTTATTGATAATTTAAACCCTGAATCTGTTAAAATCTTAAATGGGTGCAAGCTTGAGGGCAGTTTAAAAAATATTAAACCGGGCGATACCTTCCAGTTTATGCGTATGGGATACTTTTGTGTTGACAAGGATAGCACAAGTGACAACCTTATAATAAACAGAACTGTAACACTTAAAGATTCTTGGGCAAAATTAATAAAAACCGAAAAATAGTGCTACTCCACATAAACCCTAAAAATCCGCCGGAATGTATGTATTCCAGCGGATTTTTATATAGTTTTATTATTGCTATAATACAGGGTGTCCAGATTCTGCATGAGCTTTTATCATCTCATCACACATTAAAACAATATCGTCAATCGAAAGAATTGCAGCACAGCGTGGTTCAAGCATGACCGCACGGTATATATCTTCCTTTTTTCTTGAAACAGCCGCTTCAATTGTCATAAGCTGTGCATTAATATTTGTCTGGTTCATACCTGCAAGCTGAACGGGCAGCTTACCCACATAAGTGGGATGTATTCCCATTCCGTCAACCATACAGGGAACCTCAACGCACGCATCTGACGGAAGGTTTGTGATTATGCCCTTGTTTAATACATTTCCGCCTATTTTATAGGGTTTATCCGTAACCATAGCCTCCATAATTCTGGAAGCATATTCGTGGCTTCTCTCATGATTGATATTGCCGCCATTAATCAATTCCTGCCATTGTTTTTTCCATTCACTTATCTGTTTTATACATCTTCTGGGGTATTCGTCAAGCGGAATGTTGAATTTTTCAATAAGCTCTGGATAATTCGGTTTTATAAAAAAAGGATTATATTCTGCATTGTGCTCACTGCTTTCTGTGCAGTAATATCCTAAATGCTTAATGTATTCAAACCGAACCATGTCATCATGTTTTTCTGTTGTGTTCTTTTCTGCCGCTCTCTTTTTTATTTCGGGATATAGGTCATTACCATTTTTATCGGTAATTTCAAGCAACCATGCCATATGATTTATACCTGCTATTTTATCAATAAAACCACCTTCAGGCTGCATATCAAGCTTTTTAAGAAGACCTGATGAGCATACCTGAACACTGTGGCAAAGCCCTATTGTTTTAACTTTGGTATACCTTTGCATATAACCTGCAAGTATTGCCATGGGGTTTGTATAATTTAAAAACCATGCATTAGGGCAAACAGCATCAATGTCTTCTGCAAAGTCACGCAGCACCGGAATTGTTCTCAACGCTCTGAAAATGCCGCCTATACCAAGAGTATCACCTATGGTCTGTTCCACACCATATTTTTTAGGTATTTCAAAATCAATTACCGTTGAAGGCTCATATCCACCCACCTGTATTGCATCAACCACGAAATTTGCATCACGTAAAGCTTCACGCCTGTTTTCCACACCAAGGTACTTTTTAATTTTTGCCTTTCCCCCATTGCAGTTATCATTAATCTTTGAAATTACTAAAAAAGATTGTTCAAGCCGTTCTCCGTCAATGTCATAAAGTGCAATTTCGCTGTCACACAACGCCGGAGTCAGCATTGTGTCACCTAACACGTTTTTTGCAAATATTGTGCTTCCTGCACCCATAAAAGTTATTTTAATCACTTAGATTACCCCCTATTAAAGTTTATTCTTATTATTTATTATAAAATAATTACTTTATATTTTCAATTGATTTATGTGTGTATTATATGTTATAATGTTGTTTTAAGGAGGATTACATATGTATAATTTAATTGTAAATAAAGGCTTTAAAGAATTAAATCCGCTTATAACAGGCTATGAAAAATGTGAGGCAGGTCACTCTTACGGCCCGTCTGTCAGAGAATATTATCTTCTGCATTATATAAAAAGCGGATGTGGTGTGTATAAATGCAATGAAAACACATATACTTTAAGAAGCGGACAGGTATTTCTGATAAAACCGGAAGAACAAACATATTATCAGGCAGATTATAGTGAGCCCTGGGAATATATTTGGATTGGTTTTGACGGAACACTATCAGAAAAATTTGACAGCCTGCCTTATGTTTTTGAAATGAAAAGCAGGTTGTTTTATGATATTTTGCTTTGCCAAGGTTTTACAAACTGCAAGGAAGAATTTCTGACAGCAAAGCTTTTTGAAATATATTGTGAGCTTTTTGACTCAATAGGCAAGCCGAGAAAAGATTATGTCAGGCAGGTATGCGATTACATAAATTTCAATTATGCAAATGATTTAAGCGTTCAATCAATGGCTGAAATGTTAAAGCTTGAAAGAACTTACTTCTCGAAAATTTTCAAAGAAAAAATGCATGAATCAGTACAGGATTACATTATAAATATCAGGCTTAACAAGGCTTTGGGTTTTCTTGAAAACGGTAGCAATGTATCAGAAGCAGCACAGCTGTGTGGTTATCATGATGTCTTTAATTTTTCAAAAATGTTCAAAAAGCGATACGGCGTTTCCCCAAAACACTTTATAACGGCAAATAATCAGATTTAATGTATACTAAAGGAGCTGTGACAAAATAGTGCAGAATGGACAAACTGAAGGCTGAAAGGGCATAAGCCCTGTAAGCCCTTGCCCGAAGGCGTACATAAGTACGTCGAGAGGTGAAGTTTGTTCATAGCGCAAAGAAAAAATAAAGAGGAAATCTGTATTTTCCAGATTTCCTACCAAACTTTAATGAATTTTTGAACTTGAGAACGTCTAAAAATACCGTATTTTCAAGCTTTTGCTTCTTTGCGCGGTCGGTGCATTTTGTCACAGCCCCTATTACCCATCAATCATCCTGTATCCTACTCCTGCTTCAGTTATTATATATTGAGGTTGTGACGGGGTTTGTTCAATTTTTCTTCTTATATTTGCCATATTTACACGCAGAATCTGATTGTCATTTTTTTGAATAGGCCCCCAAATCTCACGAATAATAAAATCATATGTGAGCACTTTACCTGCGAACTTACCTAATAACGCAACAAGCTTATACTCATTTTGCGTTAAATTGGCATCATTTCCGTCTATAAATACTCTGTATTTATCGTAATCAATTACAAGGCCGCCAACGCAATATCTGCCGTTTATTGCAACTTCTCTGTTCAATACAGCAAACCGTGTATGCCTCATGGCAGTTCTGATGCGTGCCAAAAGTTCAGCTGTGCCGAAAGGTTTTGTTATATAGTCATCAGCCCCACAATCCAGTGCTTCAACCTTGTCCTTCTCACGTATGCGGGATGACACTACAATTATCGGCGTAGTTGTCCATTCACGCACCATTTTTATTATTTCAAGCCCATCTATATCAGGTAACCCTAAGTCAAGCAAAATCAAGTCAGGACAATGGGATGAGATAAGCGCATATGCTTTCTTTCCGTCATATGCGGTGAGATGATTATATCCATTTGCTTCAAGTATTGAGCATAAAAAATGGCTTATGCTCTTATCGTCTTCAACAACTAAAATCTTATCCCTGATTCCCATCTCATTCTCCCAAAAAAATTATATATTATTTACCACTTCGTCATATTCCCTGTATATTTCTTCGGATGGTTCTTTGGTCAGAAGTGAAACCGCAACGATGCAGATACATGAGAATATAAAAGCAGGCAGCAATTCATAAATATCAAATACTCCTCCTCTGAATTTGTTGCGGATTATTGAATATTATGTCGGGAGCTCCTTCTTCGCACTCTATCAATAGATAATTGAATTCTACCATATATGTATATAGTTGTAAACTAATAAAACATTAAGAAGATGGTAGTCGCTATAAATTTTTTGTTAAGATTTACAATTCATCTTCAACGACAACTGCTTTTTTCTCTCCTATACTTAAAAGAGCGTTTAATATAATACCAAAAATTGCAGCACCGGCAATACAGGGAACATTAATTCCGAAGAAGGGAATATTACCGCCGAAAGCATATTGACCGCCAAGACCAATAACCATTATGGTAGCTATAACAGCAATATTTTTTGAACTGAACATATCAACTTTTTTGTCAATCATAATTGCAATACCCTGAGCGGCAATTGCACCGAAAAGATATATTTCAAGACCGCCGATAACAGCCAGAGGAATTCCGTATATCACCTGAACTAATGGTGTAAAGAATGATATGAGCATTGCAATAATGGCGGCAACTATTAAAACGGGAACTGAAAATACCTTTGTAATTGCCATTGTACTGATATTTTCACCATAATTTGTACCGGCAGGTCCGCCTACAAAACCAGAAATCATATCACAGATACCATCACCTATGAGATTTCTGTCAAGCATATCTGCAAGGCTGTATTTCATTTTTTTATTTTTCTGCCTTGCAACATCATTCACATAAATATCAAGCTGATAAATGTGTGCTGTTGATTCGGGGATTGTTGCAATAGCTATGGGCATGATTGCAATAACAGCTTCAAGAGAAACTTTAGGAAGTGTAAATGCAGGAACTGCAAAAATACCGCTTCTCCACAAAGAACTACTCAAAGCAGCCTCAGGCATTGCACGGAAAAGGCTCATTTCTCCACCTGAGAAGGCATATAATAACGCTGCCGCTGCACAACCTGTAAAAGCACCCAAAAGGAGAGGAAGCTGACCTAAAAAGCCTTTTAGATATCTTGTATAGATAATTGTTGAAAACAATGTGATAAGAGAAACACCCCAAACCCAATTTGTTGCAAGAATACCTGCTCCATCTGCTGAAGGGGCAGCATCTAAAAGTGCATTACCTGCAAGTGAAAGCCCTATTATCATTGCAATTGAACCTGTTATAGCAGGCGGCAATATTTTTTCAACCGCATTACGTCCTGCATATTTTATAATTAGACCGGCGGCTATTGAAACAAGTCCTGACATAATAATACCAAACTGAGCATATGAAATCAGTTCGGCAGGCAGAATTTTTGTATCAGCAAATGATGCTAATTGTTCGGCTGTACCCTTAGCTGCTACAAGGCTTGCGATAGCGGTAAGGTAAGCAAAGCTGGAACCGTAGTAAAGAGGTATTTTTTTGCCGGTAATCAAAATAAAGCAAAGTGTTGCAAGACCACTGGCAAAAATTGTTGTTGATACCTGAAAACCTGTTATCAAAGCTACTGTAATTGTTGCGGGAAACATTACGATAACCTGCTGCAGAGCATAGAGAATCAGCTTCCAGGTGGTTGGTTTCTCATCAGGCAAATACCCGATGACCTTTTCTGTTTTTTTCAATTTTCATCTCTCCTTCGTTTTTTTGATTTATTATATTTTTTTAGCCGGCAATACGCAAAAAAAAATTAAACTTTATAATCAGCTCGAAAAAAACATATTTTTTTTATTATATCAAACCAAAACCCTTTTGTATATTAAAATATATGTTAAGAATTTACATATTTTGTTAATTTCTTGTTAATATTGCATATGATGATCCTCTTAAATATTCCATTATTTATTGAAAAAGATTTTATTCTGTGATAAACTAATAATTGCTCGTTCATGTAAAATTCTCAGGAGGTTAAATCAATGAACAAACCTTTCATTTTAATAGCAGATAATGACCCTGCCATGCGCAGCTTGATAGGGATTACAATGGAAACACAAAATTACAAATACCATACGGCTGAGACAGGTACCAAAGCTTTGCTTGAAGTAGTTTCACAAAAGCCGGATGTTATACTTTTGGAAACAGTTCTTCCCGACGTGGAAGGTATTACTATAATAAGGAAGATAAGGTCCTGGTCAAGCATGCCCATAATCGTCGTCAGTGAAAGAAATAAAGATAGGGACATTGTAGATGCCCTTGATGCGGGTGCTGATGACTACATTACTAAACCGTTTTCACCTAATGAATTGCTTGCAAGGCTTCGAGTAGTTTTAAGGCGTCTTACTTATATGCAAACATCGGATGGTATGAACAGCTCGGAATTTATAAATGGTGAACTACTAATAGATCTCGCTGCCGGTTGTGTGTGTATAAACGATAATGAACTGCATCTTACTCCAATTGAATATAGGCTTTTATGCCTTCTTGCAAAGAATGTGGGTAAGGTTTTAACTCACACATACATAACAAAGGAAATCTGGGGCAGCGCCTGGGATAATGATATTGCTTCACTTCGCGTTTTTATGACAACACTACGTAAAAAAATAGAAACAAATAGTAAATATAAATATATTCAAACTCATGTAGGTATTGGTTATAGAATGGTCCAAGCAAGTAAAATATGACAATCTTAATGGTATTTTAATACTATGGGAATAATATATATACATTCTTAATTTTATTTTTGATACAATTGATTACAAATCGGGTTTAAAACGTTTTATTTCATTACATTAATCATCAACACAAACAGCACTTATTATTTTGATTTTTAATGATAAGTGGCATGCTGTTTGATGTGGATTATTTTATTTGAAAACGGGCAAAATACCGAAAATATATATGGAAAGGCTTGGCGTTTATTTTATGAACCAGCTATCTTTAATGTACTTAATCTCATTCTTTGCAGTTGTAATCGCATTTGCGTTTGCTGCATATCTACACCTTTGGGTAAAAAAGCAAAAAACCGAAAACAAAAAAATTATGGAGGTTTCTGCTCTTATCAAAGCAGGTGCTAATACCTTTATAAGAAAAGAGTATAGAATACTTGCTGTTTTTGCCGGCGTTGCCGCAGTTGTAATTTTTGTGCTGCTCCCCTCACCGATATGGCAAGGTGATATTCTCAGAAACTTATCTATGGCAATTGCTTATATTGCCGGAACAACATTATCTGCTATAGCAGGTAAAATTGGTATTATAGTTGCTACATTAGCAAACTCGCGTACTGCCGAAGCCGCAAAGAAAGGCATTAAACCTTCGTTCTTAATTGGCTTCAGAGGCGGCGCAGTTATGGGTCTTGCTGTTGTAGGATTCAGTCTTCTCGGTGTTGCCGCTGTTCTCATGATAGTGGGAGATGCGACAATACTACTCGGTTTCTCCTTTGGTGCAAGCTCTCTTGCATTGTTTGCAAAGGCAGGCGGCGGAATCTTTACAAAAACTGCCGACATCAGTGCTGACCTTACAGGGAAGGTTGAACTTGGTATTCCTGAGGATGACCCCCGAAACCCTGCTGTTATTGCCGATAACGTTGGTGATAATGTTGGTGACGTAGCAGGTATGGGTGCTGATTTATTTGACTCAAATGTTGCCGCTATGACATCTGCTCTTGTTATTGCAGCTCCAATGAGTAATAACCTTATAAATTCCGCAATGGTATTTTGTTATGCCGCTCTTGGCCTGATTGCTTCAATTATTGGTATTGCAACTGCACGTATAGGCAAACATGGCAATCCTACAAAAGCATTGAATTCTTCTACTTATGTAACAACTGCTGTATTTATTGTAATGACAGCTATGGCAACAGTTTTAATTGATGGTTTTGAATGGCGTATATGGGGTGCTTCAACAATTGGTCTTCTGGTTGGTGTTATAATTGGTATCACTACGGACTACTTTACAGATGACAGCAAGCCAATTGTAAAAAAGGTTGCTCATGCTTCAAAATCAGGCCCTGCTTTCACAATACTTTCAGGTGTTGCGTATGGTTTTGTTTCATCACTTCCCGCAATGGTTGGTATTGCAGTTTCAGCACTTGCTGCTTTCAAAATTTGCGAACCACTCGGAACCGGCTATGCAATGTTTGGTATTTCAATGGCAGCTGTTGGTATGTTATCAATAGTTGGTATGATTATAAGCAACGATGCTTTCGGTCCTATTGTTGATAATGCAAGGGGACTTGCTGAAATGGGTAACTTAGGTGACGATATAGTCGCAATCACAGATGAGCTTGACAGTGCAGGTAATACAGTTAAGGCTGTAACAAAAGGTTTTGCAATAGGTGCTGCCGGTCTTACTGTTATATCATTACTTGGCGCATATATGGCAGAAGTAAACGTAGCTCTACTATCTTACGGCAGAGAAATAATAACAGGTTTTGACATTATGAATCCAACTGTATTTTTCGGCATTCTCGTAGGAGCTTCAATTCCAGCGGTCTTCTCCGCCATGCTCATCCTCGGCGTTGATAAAAACGCACAGAGAATGGTTGCGGAAATTCACAGACAGTTCAATACCATTAAAGGTCTTCGTGAGGGCAAAGAAGGCGTTGTACCCGAATATAATAAATGTATTGATATAGCTACAACCGGTGCTTTGAAGGAATTAATTCCAGCAGGTCTTATGACTATCATAGCAACACTATTGGTTGGCTTTATCGGTGGTGTTTCAGCTATCGGTGGTTTCCTTCTCGGTAACATCGCAACAGGTCTTCTCCTCGCATTGTTTATGTCAAATGCAGGCGGCCTTTGGGATAACGCTAAAAAATATATCGAATCAGGCAATGAAGGCGGAAAAGGTTCAGACGCACACAAAGCTGCCGTTGTTGGCGATACTGTTGGTGACCCCTTCAAAGATACTGCTGGTCCTTCCATAAACACACAGATTACTGTGGTGTCACTGGTTGCATCTCTTATGTCAACACTGTTCGTGGCATTTTCAATATTTAACTAATACAAAAGGCAAACAGAAAGGGATGTAATACACATGGAAGTGCTTTACAAATATATACTGATGCTTAGTTGGCAACATGTAGTAATGTGGGCAATCGGTGGGACTTTGATTTATCTCGCAATAAAAAAAGAAATGGAACCGACGCTTTTACTTCCAATCGGTTTTGGTGCTATTTTAGTTAATCTCCCTCTTTCAGGCGCAATAACACATGGCAATGAAGTCGGAGCATTATCTACTCTTTACAATGCAGGTATTGCAAATGAATTGTTTCCGCTGATACTGTTTATAGGAATTGGTGCTATGATAGATTTTGGGCCGCTTTTGTCAAATCCAAAACTTATGATTTTCGGTGCTGCGGCACAATTTGGCATTTTCTTTACCTTATGTGCGGCATCCATGTTTTTTGACATTAATGATGCTGCTTCCATTGCTATTATCGGTGCTGCTGACGGCCCGACATCGATTGTGGTAGCACAAAAATTGAATTCACAGTATCTCGGCCCGATTATGGTAGCTGCGTACTCTTATATGGCACTTGTTCCAATAATTCAGCCACCTATAATCAAATTGCTTACTACAAAGAAAGAACGTCTTATCCGTATGCCGTATCAGCCACAGGACGTTTCAAGGCTTACACGCGTACTCTTTCCAATAATCATAACCGTAATTGCCGGCCTTATAGCCCCTGCTTCCGTATCACTTATAGGGTTTTTAATGTTCGGAAATCTCATTCGTGAGTGCGGTGTGCTGAATTCTTTATCGGAAACTGCACAAAAAGTTCTTGCCAACCTTGTTACACTGTTCCTCGGCATAACAATAGCATCACAGATGGAAGCATCGCAATTTCTGCAGATAAAGACACTTATTATTCTCGGTCTTGGTCTCTTCGCTTTTGTATTTGACACAGCAGGCGGAGTTCTCTTTGCAAAGCTACTTAATCTTTTCCTGAAAAAGAAGATTAATCCAATGATAGGTGCCGCCGGTATATCTGCATTCCCCATGTCAGGCAGAATAGTGCACAAAATGGGTCTTGCAGAAGACAGCCAGAACTTTCTTCTCATGCACTCAGTAGGCGTCAACGTTTCAGGGCAGATTGCATCTGTTATTGCAGGCGGTCTTGTTTTGAATTTCTTTATGTGATTGGGGGATAATAATGAATCCATTAAATTTTGTGAAAAACTTACCTTATATGGCTCTTGGTATGATTGGGATATTTATAGTGATAGGTGTAATTTTTTGTGTTACTGTTATATTGAACAAAACTACCGGAGCAAAAAAGGATTAACGCTTTAAATTTTTGAGAACTTTGTATAATATGTATACATTGAATTTAAACTGAAAAAATATTCTGTAACACATATTTCTGCAGATGTGCCCCTCATTGACTTCACGATTCTCATTGTATCAGTCGCTATCAATGTGGGGCATAAATTTAAATATAATAAAATACAAGAAGGAAAAACTATGGACTTTAATTTTTTTTGGTTTCTAAATGAGGCTATGACATCACCAATTTTGTTGATTACTGTTATTTTAACTATAGGTGTTATTTTTGTAAATGGCTGGACGGATGCTCCAAATGCTATTGCAACTTGCGTTGCCACCCGCTCTATGTCTCCAAAAAAAGCAGTACTTATGTCCGCATTCTTTAACCTCTTAGGCGTACTTATCATGACGCTTATCAACTCAACGGTTGTAAATACAATAGCGAATATGGTTAATTTCGGCGGTGACTCACATGATGCAATGATTGCTCTTTGTGCTGCACTGTTTTCAATAATTGTCTGGGCAGTATCGGCATGGTTTTTTGGCATACCAACAAGCGAAAGCCATGCATTGATAGCCGGTCTTTCAGGTGCCGCAATTGCCTTGCATAACGGTTTTGTAGGAATAAATGGTTCAGAATGGGTTAAGGTTTTATATGGTCTTGGTCTTTCCACTGGACTTGGCTTTGTAACTGGTTATTTATTTACAAAACTCACTGAGTTTTTCTTCAAAAGGGTAGACAGAAGAAAAACCACTCCTTTTTTTAAAAATGCACAGATATTCGGTGCCGCTTCTATGTCATTCATGCATGGCGCACAGGATGGTCAGAAGTTTATGGCAGTTTTAATATTAAGCGTATTTTTATCCAAAGGAAGTACATTTACAGGCGGGGTTACACCACCTGTATGGATGATAATCTTATGTTCCTTAGTTATGAGTATAGGTACATCAATAGGCGGATACAAAATTATTAAGTCAGTTGGCATGGATATGGTTAAGCTTGAAAAATACCAGGGCTTTTCAGCAGACATTGCAGCTGCCTCATGCCTTTTACTTTCTTCTGTTTTTGGAATTCCCGTTAGCACAACACATACAAAAACCACTGCAATAATGGGCGTGGGTGCTACAAGGAGATTATCCGCAATAAACTTTTCAGTAGTTAAAGATATGGTTTTGGCGTGGGTATTAACCTTCCCCGGCTGTGGTCTTATAGGATATCTTTTAGCAAAACTGTTTATGTACATTTTTTAAATAGAAAGGAAAAATGAAATGCCTAAAAAAACTGATAACTTTTACTTCAAAAACTTTAAAAACAGTGTGACCTTTGCCCATGAAGCTGCAAAAATGCTTAAAAAAGTGCTGACCAATTTCAATGTCAATGACCTTGATAAAAACCTTAAGGAAATGCACGAAATCGAGCATAAAGCAGATGAAAAAAAACATGAGATGACAAAAGCATTAATTAAAGCATTTATTACTCCTATTGAACGGACAGATATTATTAAATTAAGTGAGTTTATAGATGATATAACCGATTCTATTGATGATATTCTTATGCATATTTATTGCAATAATATCACTGTGCTAAGGGACGATACACTTGCGTTTGTTGATATATTGCTCAAGTCTTGCAGCTCCCTTGAATTATTATTTGAAGAATTTAAAAATTATAAAAAATCAACTAAACTCAATAGCTTAATAATAGAAATCAATCACCTTGAAGAAGAAGGGGATGCACTTTATATAAAGGCTATGCGCACGCTCCATACAACAAGCAAAGATATGTTTGAAATCGTGGTATGGCGTGAAATGTACAGCATGTTTGAACAAATATATGACAATTGCGAGCACGTTGCCGATGTTGTCGAAGGTGTTATTATAGAAAATAGCTGATTTGTGCTTTAAGGTTTTAAAAAAACAATTGCTTATATTTAACCGTTGATATTAATCGGCGGTTTTTTTAATTTACAGAAAAATGCGCATACTACATACGAGGTGATATTATTTGGCATTAATAAAGAGAAAAATCAAAGGGAAGGCAAAAAACCAAAATGAACAGCATAATATTAAAAAACAAGCCCTTGGTCCAAATACGAGGAGGGAGAATTAATAATGGCAAAGAAAGGCATGAAAAGACCCTATGGCTGGCATGCAAACAAAAATGAAAAGAAAAATAATGAAGTGCCTGTAATAGAAGGAAAGGCAAAACACGGCAAGGAAAAGGCAAACCCAATATAATGGAAAAGCTGTACAGCGATATATTGTCAATGTACAGCTTAATTAATTTTTTTTGTAAATCTCTTGATATTGCACTGTTATTTGTATATAATGTAATTGTATATATTTTCCGATTCACGGAGGTTATTATGAAAAAGGTTTTGGTTTTGTATGGTACAAAATACGGCTCTACCAAACAGTACGCCGAATGGATTGCAGGGGAACTTGACGGAGATTTAAAGGATGTAAATAAAGCATCTTGCGCACAAGCCAAAGATTATGACGTGATAATATTAGGTGGCGGTCTTTATGCAGGAGGCGTCAAGGGAATTGCTTTTCTCATTGATAACTACGAAAGGTATAAAGATAAAAAGTGGATAGTATTCACCTGCGGCCTTGCTGACCCTCTGAATAATGAAAACATACAGGCTGTTAGGAATAATCTTTATAAAAAGTTTTCCGCAGGTATGCGTGATGAAGTAAAACTATTTCACTTAAGAGGCAAAATCGATTATCAACAGCTTACTTTTATACATAAACTGATGATGTCAATGCTAAAAAAAATGATAGAAAAGAAAAAGGCAGAGGATCTGACTGATGAAAACCGTGCGTTTCTCGATGCATACGGGAAGAAATGCAGTTTTGTCAAACAGGATAGTATAGTTCCTATTATAGATTACATTAAAAACGCTTAAAGCGGGAAGGAGTTTACTTATGTCAAAAAAATTATACAAATCAGTAACAGATAAAAAAATTTCAGGCGTGTGCGGAGGTATCGCAGAATACTTTGAAATGGATTCAACTTTAATAAGGCTTGCTTGGATTGTTTTTATTTGCCTTGGAGGTTCGGGTATTTTAGGGTATATAATCGCTGCAATTGTAATGCCAAAACCTCAAAATTAAGAACATAAACACATCTTTGTGACCAATTTTATTTACCTAACAAAAGGAACGTACCCATGAAAAGGATATGCTATATAATAGGTGCTCTGCCAACAAATGATATCTTTATTGATAAAGCTTGTACCCCGTTTGTAATTGCAGCCGATGGTGGTCTTACACAGCTTGACAAATTGAATATAGTACCGGATCTTGTGGTGGGTGATTTTGATTCATTGGAATATGAACCATCTCACCCTGCCACAGTTAAATTGCCATGCGAAAAAGATGATACCGATTTATTCAGAGCTGCAAGAGAAGCTCTGTTAATTGGGTGTGATTTGTTTTATTTATATGGCGGACTTGGTGGAAGGCTTGATCACACACTGGCAAATCTGCAATTGCTTTCATTTCTGACAGAAAATGGTGCAAAAGGCTTTTTGTTCGGGGAAGGACTTGTAGCAACAGTAATTAAAAATTCTGCAATTCATTTTGCCGCTAAAAAAGATGGCATTGTATCTGTTTTTTCTTTCAGTGATACATCGGAGGGCGTTTCCATCAAAGGCTTGAAATATCCGCTTGATAACGTATTGCTGACATCCTCATTTCCAGTCGGCATTAGCAATGAACATACCGGAAATCCGGCTACCATCAGTGTTAAAAAGGGGTCACTGCTCGTTTTGTGGGAAGACAGTGCAAAAAACGTGATTTCAGAAAAAAGTATTCAAATTTGAGGTTAACGTGAAAGTTTCTTTCACGTTAGCCTCCGGCGGAGTTTATGCGCCGCCGAAATTTTCGCTTTACGGCGAAACGGCGATGCGCAAATAATCTCTTATCATTCCTTGCTCCGTAATAAGAGATTATCATGAAAATATTTGTGCCGATGCGGAGCGTCGGAATGGAGATTATTATGAATAAAATTAAAGTCACAAATGTAAAGGTGTTACCCGCTGACAGCGGTTTTTTACTTGATACGGGAAAAACATCGATATTATATGATTCCGGCTTTGCCTTCACGGGTAACTCTCTTGTAGCAAACATTGAAAAAGAATTGGGTGAGCGTGAGCTTGATTATATATTTTTAACTCATTCCCATTATGACCATGCCCCCGGAAGCATGTATGCCGCCCGCCGCTATAAAAATGCAAAGGTTGTTGCGGGTGAGTATGCGACAAAGATTTTTTCCAAAGCATCTGCAAGGGCACTTATGAAAGAGCTTGACGCTGCCTATGCAAAAGAAAACGGCATAGATGAATATGAAAATCTGATAGATGATTTACACGTTGACATACCCGTAACAGATGGCACCATTATAAATGCAGGTGAGCTTGAGGTTGAGGTTTTGCACCTTCCGGGCCATACTAAATGTTCTGTTGGCTTTTATTGCAGAGATAAAAAATTTCTTATGGGAACAGAGTCTCTCGGTGTTTTCGGTACGGGCAATGTTGTAATGCCTTCATACCTTGTGGGTTATAAAATGGTTATAGACTCAATAAAACGTGTAACAGAGCTTCCTCTTGAGCATATACTCGTCCCCCATTGGGGTGTGCTAAGTGGCGATGAATGCAGGCACTATCTTAAAAATGCAATGGATAATGCTGTTAACACTGCTAATCTTATCCTTAAAGGATATAAAAGCGGAAAAAATGACAGCGAACTTGTAGATGATTTACGAAATTTGTACTATAAAGATTATATAGCTGATATATATCCTATAAAAGCATTTGAATTAAATTCTAAAATTACTGTTTCGCTTATTAAAAAAGAACTTGGGTTTGACAAATAAGTAAACTTTTTTAAGTGAACACAGCTTTATATTTCATTTACACCATAAATAAAAAAATGAGGACTTTGCACCTTCCTCATTTTTTTATTATTTGAACTGTGTTTCTCGTCAGGCTTCCCGCTATTGCACGCTGTCAAATTCACTGTACCGTACTACCACGTTTTGGGACGTGGGAAACATGCTGCCTGGTGAGTACCATATCATTCCATTGACTGACAAATTATCATCAACAGGGCTATGTCCTGCAAGGGATAATTCCAAAGCATCCTCACTTTGCAAATTATTTTTCATTTTCATATCAATCAAGCTATAAACCCCGTTATTGTTTTCATAAAGGGTAATAATCAGAATACCCTTACCTGTATTTCCACCGGTTTTTACAATATCCGGAGTAACCACGACTGATTGTTCCTGTTCGTTTAATTGAACAGATAGGGATAATTCATATCCTCCCAGGTTTTCCTTAAACAATGTCGATGCAGTGGTATAAACCTCATCAGCGCCTGCCGTGCCAATAAGGGCACCATATTCACCCGT
>CAZUVQ010000008.1:0-28270 GCA_964623915.1 uncultured Oscillospiraceae bacterium | reverse complement strand
ACTGGTGCATGAATACTTGTACGAAAATAATTATACAACAAAGCCTTCAATAAAGCAATAGTTTTTATAAAAAAATAAATATTATTGCTCTATTTTATTGAATATAAATGACTTGTGTATTATTTAATCTCTTTGTTGCAGTCCGAACAATTACTGCAGTCGCCACTGCAGCAAGATTTACCCTTTTTCTTATCGCGGACAAGTTTAACGACAACAAATATAACTGCCGCTGCAATGATTGCGCCTAACAAATAATCCATATTACTACCTCGTTATTAAATATGCGATATTAAAAAATAGTGCAGAAACAAACCACGCACTTGATAGCTGTAATAGTGCCGCTCCCCACATCCACTTTCTGCCAGCTTCTCTTCTTATTGTGGCAAGTGCCGCAACACACGGGATATAAAGAAGACAGAAAAGCATGAGGGAAAATGCATTGATACCGTTAAATCCGATTTCCCCTAAAACACCTGAAAAGGATGCCATACCTTCAGCTGTTGTAATATTTGCTATGCCGAAAAGCACGCTCAAGCTTGACACCACAACCTCTTTTGCTGCAACTCCCGATATTAGGGACAATGCAATCTGCCAGTAACCAAGTCCGCACGGTACAAGCAAGGGTGCAAAAAACTTACCTAAATATGAGCCATAACTTTTTGACATATCGCCAAGGCCCGCAGGTCCGAGATTTAAAAGAAGCCACATAATAACAGAAGCAACAAAGATAACTGTACCGGCTCTCGACAAATAATCACGTATTTTATCCCATACATAAATTGCAACCGTTCTGCCATTTGGTGTTTTGTATTCCGGAAGCTCAATCAAAAGTATTTTTTCGCTTTTCTTTTTCGTCATTATACTTAATATGAGGAGCACGGCAATAGCAACCATAACACCAACAAGATATATAGCAAATGCTGCCAAAAAAGCATATTTGCCGAAAAACATCTGAGAAAAAAGAACATACACGGGCAATCTTGCACTGCATGACATAAAAGGCGTCACAAGAATGGTTTTTAACCTGTCACGCTTATCCTCAAGCGTTCGCGAAGCCATTACAGCAGGCACCGTACAGCCAAAGCCAAGGAGCATGGGAATAAATGCCCTGCCCGAAAGCCCTATCTTCCCCATAATACTATCCATAACATATGCTACACGGGACATATACCCGCTGTCTTCAAGATAAGCAAGAGCTAAAAATAAAATAAATATATTTGGCAGAAACATTAGTATTCCGCCAACACCTGTAATAATTCCGTCAACAATAAGCGAGGTAATAAAATCACCGGCACCGATACTTTTTAGAAATACGGGCGCAGTTTTTGTTATATATTCAATCCCCATTTCAAAATAGCCTTGTAAAAACCCACCCACCATAAATGTAAGAAAAAACACAAATGCCATTATAGCAAAAAATATTGGCATTCCCCATACATTGTTGGTTAAAATACTGTCGGCTTTTTCTGTTTTTTTGCTTTTAATGTCCTTATTAACAAGCGTTTCATTTATAATTTCTTCAATAAAAAGATACTTTTGATTAATTATTTCATGCTCTAAGTTTTCTTTTATTACATCTGCTGATTTAACTTTGTATTTATTAATTATTTCCTCATCACCCGACAGAATATTAAGTGAGTGCCAGCGGAGGTTTTTAATATCGGGGTATTTGCTCTTTAGCCTTTCAGATATTTTGTCTATCTTATCCTCTATACAATCGGAGTATACCATGGTATGCTCATTATGGTGGTCGTGAACATGGCTGCTTTTATCATGGTGGTGTACAGTTGTATCAAAAATCTCATGCTTATGGTGTGAAACAGCGTGCATAAGTGTGTTAAGACCCGTCCTTTTTCTCGCCGAAACGGGTATCACAGGCACGCCGAGCATTTCCGGCAGACGGTGCAAATCAATTTCCATGCCCCGCTCCTCTACAATATCCATCATATTTAATGCAATTACAACAGGTTTTCCAAGTTCAACAAGAGAAACCGCAAGATACAGGTTCCTTTCGAGGGACGAAGCATCTACCACATCAACAATTACATCAACAGCATCACTTAGTATATAGTTTCGTGTAACCTTTTCTTCCATTGTATAAGAGGTAAGAGAATAAATTCCGGGAAGGTCAACAAGATTATAAATCTCGTCATGAAACTTCATTGTGCCTTCTTTCTTTTCAACCGTTACACCAGGCCAATTTGCAACCTTGAGCTTTGCTCCCGTAAATGCATTGAAAAGTGTTGTTTTACCACAATTGGGATTTCCGACAAATGCAACATTTATAGTTTCCGGCAAGTTGTCTCACCTCCCACATTTATGCCTCTTGCAATATTTTCTCCTAATGCAAAACGCGTTCCCCGAAATTTTACCGTCATGCTTCCTGATTTTTTCTTTTCAAGGATTTCAACGGTTGTTCCGTCTGTCATGCCAATAACCTCAAGCCGTCTATGTAAAGCCACTGGAAGCTCTATATTATAAACACAATACTTTAATCCCTTTTTACCTTCTGACAATCTCATCTGACATCTCCTTGATTATATACTGAACAACAAATCACCGTAAGTCGGGAACGGCCACATATTTTTAGGGGCTATTTTTTCTGCTTCGTCTGCAGCAGCACGTATTTTATTCATCAATGGGATGACTTTATTTTCAAATGCCTCAGCTCTCAGATAAGGGTCACAAACAGATGAGGATTTCTTTTCAGCAACTTCTAAGGCTGAAACACAGTCAAACATTACTCTTGATAAATCAGAAAGCCGTCTTATAAGAATTGTTTCAACATAATTATCAGCACCTGAAAACACAAGACTTTTATTTTTGGCTCCCTTTGAAAGCATACTCATGTATTCGAGTACAGCAGGCAAAATATCCCTTCTTGTCATTTCACACATTGTAAGTGCTTCAATGCTTACGGTTTTCGAATACTCCTCGAGCATAATTTCGTATCTTGACTGAATTTCAACCTTTGTAAATATTCTGTACTTGGTAAAAAGATTTATGTTTTTTTCTTCAAGAAAACTGGGGATTGCATCAACTGTGGTTTTCAGATTCAAAAGGCCACGTTTTTCGGCTTCATCTACCCATTCATCACAATAATTATTTCCGTTAAATATTATTCTTTCATGTGCTTTCATAGTACTTTTAATCAAATCATGTAAATCGTTTTCAAAGTTATCAGAGGCTTCAAGCCTTGTTGCAAACTCATCCAAAGCCTCGGCAACAATTATATTTAAAACAACATTGGGGTCTGATATTGAAAGCGAGGAGCCAAGCATACGAAATTCAAACTTATTTCCTGTAAATGCAAGTGGAGATGTGCGGTTTCTATCAGTAGTATCCTTAAAAAAGGTAGGCAAAACCTTTGCGTTCATTTTAAATTCGCCTGTTTCCTTGCGGTCATACAAAGTATCATTTTCTATTGCTGACATAATATCAGTCAACTCGTCTCCAAGAAAAATTGAAATAATTGCAGGCGGAGCCTCATTTGCACCAAGACGATGGTCATTCCCCGCTGAGGCTACTGACAGGCGCAGTAAATCCTGATACTTGTCACAAGCCTTGATAAATGCAGCAAGAAACAAGAGAAATTGAGCGTTTTTTTCAGGCGTGTCTCCCGGATTTAATAGATTTTCTCCAAGATTTGTAGTTAACGACCAGTTGTTGTGCTTGCCGCTTCCGTTAACTCCGGCAAAAGGCTTCTCATGCAAAAGGCAAGCCATACCATGGCGCCTTGCAACCTTTTTCATATATTCCATAGTAAGCTGGTTATGGTCTGTTGCAATATTGGTTGTGGTGTAAACGGGAGCTAACTCATGCTGTGCCGGAGCGGCTTCATTATGTTCAGTTTTTGCAAAAACACCGAGCTTCCAAAGCTCTTCATTAAGCTCCTTCATAAACTCAGAAACACGGGGTTTGATTTTTCCGAAATAATGGTCCTCCTTCTGTTGGTCCTTTGGTGCCTTTGCACCGAAAAGCGTTCTGCCGCAAAATACAAGGTCATCCCTTTTTTTATACATTTGCCTATCAATAAGGAAGTATTCCTGCTCAGCACCTACCGTTGTATTTACCCTTGACGCTTCATTGTTTCCAAAAAGGCGAAGGATGCGCAGAGCGTGTTTATTTATTACCTCCATTGAACGTAGCAGGGGAGATTTCTTGTCAAGCGATTCTCCGCCGTAAGATACAAATGCAGAGGGTATGTAAAGAGTGTTATCTTTAACAAATGCATATGACGTGGGGTCCCACGCAGTATAACCCCTTGCTTCAAAAGTGGCACGAAGACCTCCCGAGGGGAAGCTTGATGCATCAGGCTCACCCTTAACTAAATCCTTTCCGGTAAATTCCATGACAACAGAACCGTCATCACAGGGTTTAATAAAGCTGTCATGCTTTTCTGCTGTAAACCCAGTCATCGGTTGGAACCAATGTGTAAAATGTGTTGCACCCTTTTCTATTGCCCAATCCTTCATGGCAGATGCAACGGCATTTGTAATTTTTATATCAAGGCGTTTCCCCTCTTTTACAGTAAGTAGCAGAGCATTATAAATTTCTTCCGGCAACCGTTCTTTCATAACCTTATCGTTAAAAACCATACTGCCGAATATTTTTGGTACAAAACTCATTTTCATTCCCCCATCAATCTCAAAGTAATTTTAAGTAGTTTTGCAAATCCGCCTTGTTTGGCGGCATGATTGTTTCACTTATTGAACTCACCGAAAAAATATAATCACATATTTTTTGCTGTGAATAAAAATAAGTGTTATTATTGTAAAAGGTTTTTTGGCTTTTTGGGTTTACCGCAAATTTCTGAAGATTTCCAAAAATGCCAGTGCCTGCCGCTTTTAGTACAGCTTCCTTTAAAGTCCATATTTCAAGGAGTTTTTCATCTGTTACAGCGTATGCCTTTTCCTCGTTATTAAAATATTTTTCTGCAATTTTTTTGTTGACTTTTCTTATTTTTTCGGCATCCGCACCGCAAGGCTTGTCCCCTATTGATAATAATGCCATATTGCCGGAATGAGATATATTAAAAAATATCTGAGGATATTGCGGTAAATACGGACGGCCGTTTTCCCCGAAGCTGTATGCAAGCTCACACTCACGCAATCCGTAATGTTTAAATAGAGCAAATGACAATAAAAGGCTTGCACATAAAGCACGATATTTATCACTGTTTTTTTTACATCTATGAACTGCTTCCTGTCTGTAAAACGATATACTTCCCAGTGCTTTATCATATAAAGCTTGTTCTTGTAGAAAATCACAGGCAGAAAAATACGTATAAATCATAAAATCACCTAATTTATTATATTATATAAAGAATGTAATATCAAGTAAATTATTAACAAATTTTATTTAATTTTTAATTTAAGTTTTTGTTTAAAAAACATCTCTTTTATTGCAATATTCAATGACAAAATGTTGACTTACAGTTTTTGGTGTGATATACTAAATAAAATATAAAATTAGGAGGATAATGTAATGAAATTGCCTTTTGAAATCAATTTAAAGGATAAAGTAGCTGTTGTAACCGGTGGAGGAGGAATTCTTTGTGCTATGTTTGCACGTGCTCTCGCCTCAAACGGTGCAAAGGTTGCAATTTTGGATTTAAATAAAGAAGCGGCTGACAAAGCGGCTGATGAAATAAATACAGAAGGCGGCATAGCAATAGGTGTTGCTGCAAATGTACTCGATGCAGATAGCCTAAAAGAAGCCAAAAAGGTTGTTAACGATGCTTTTGGCACTTGCGATATTCTGCTCAACGGTGCCGGCGGCAACAATTCGCGTGGCACAACAACTAAGGATTATCTTTTTCCCGAAGATATTGAAAACAGTGAAATTGCAACTTTTTATGACCTTGACCCAAAAGGTGTTGAATTTGTATTTAACCTTAATTTTATCGGAACACTATTGCCAACACAGGTTTTTTCTAAGGATATGTTAGGCAAAAAAGACCCTGTTATAATTAACATTTCCTCAATGAATGCTTTCTGTCCTTTAACAAGAATTCCTGCATACAGCGGTGCAAAAGCCGCCGTATCAAACTTTACACAATGGCTTGCTGTTCACATGTCAAGAGTTGGTATCCGTGTAAACGCAATTGCCCCGGGTTTCTTTTTAACAAATCAGAATCGTGGTCTTCTTATGAATAGTGACGGTTCATATACCGAAAGGAGCCAGAAAATTCTTTCACAGACTCCGATGCAGCGTTTCGGTGAAGCGGAAGAATTAATAGGCACTCTTTTGTGGCTTGTGGATTCTGGCGCATCAGGCTTTGTAAACGGTGTTGTTGTACCGGTTGACGGTGGTTTTGCCGCATATTCCGGGGTTTGATTTCCTTTGCAGCAGATACGGCGAGGATTATATAAAAATCAAGAAAGGATGACATCAGATGATATTAAGAAGCGACGTGGGTTTGACCGATAAAGAGCTTCGTGAGGCACTGAAGAAGTCACTTAAAGGCAAAACATTAAAAAAGGTACTAATTCTCCCTCCTGACTATACGAGAATGTACAGCGGGGCAGGCAGAATTACAGCTATATACTATGATATATTAAAGGATAACTGTGAGGTTGACATTATGCCTACCTTAGGAACGCATGAGGCTATGACCCGTGAGGAATGTCTTGCATTCTTCGGCGAAGGTGTTCCCTTTGATAAAATTATTATTCACAATTGGAGGAACGATGTTGTAAAGTTAGGTGAGGTTCCTGCTTCCTTTGTTTATGAAGTTTCCGAAGGGCTTGTAAATACAAAAATTGACGTTGAGGTAAATAAACTCATTATTGATAAAAGCTATGACCTTATTATTTCCGTGGGACAGGTTGTTCCTCACGAAGTAGTTGGCATGGCAAATTATTCAAAGAACATTTTCGTCGGCTGCGGCGGCTCATCCATGATAAATTCTTCTCACATGCTCGGTGCTTTTTACGGCATGGAACGTGTTATGGGGAAGGACTTTTCTCCAGTACGCCGTGTCTTTGACTATGCGGAAAACAACTTTCTTAAAGATTTGCCGCTTATGTATGTTCTTACTGTTACAACAAATATTGGAGATGATATTAATATACACGGTCTTTTTATCGGACGGGACAGAAAGTTCTTTGAAGAGGCTGTCGGTTTAAGTCAGGAAAAAAATCTGACATATGTGGACAGGCCTTTAAAAAAAGTTGTCGTTTACCTTGATGGCAGAGAGTTTAAAAGCACATGGCTTGGTAACAAAGCAATTTACAGAACAAGAATGGCAATAGCTGACGGCGGTGATTTAATTATACTTGCCCCGCAGGTCAGAAAATTCGGCGAGGATGATGAAAATGATGCTCTTATCAGAAAATACGGTTATGTGGGACGTGAAAAAGTTTTGAAGCTTGTTGATGAAAATGATGACCTCAAGGAAAATCTTTCCGTTGCCGCCCATCTTATACACGGCTCATCTGACGGCAGATTTAATATAACATACTGCACACAAATGCTGTCAGAGGAAGAAGTGACGGGAGCATCCTTTAAATATATGCCTTATGAGGAAGCATCTAATAAGTATGATATAACTAAATTAAAGGACGGCTTCAATATAGTGGACGGCGAGGAAATTTTTTATATAAGCAATCCCGCATTGGGGCTTTGGGCAAAGAAAGAGGAAGATTGATATGAACCGGGTAATTGATTTACACACACATTCAAAGTGCTCAGATGGTTCTATGACGCCTGCAGAGCTTATTAATCACGCAAAAGCAAGCGGCCTATCGGCTGTCTCTCTTACTGACCATGACGGTATTGACGGTGTTGCACAGGCACTTGCAGAAGGCAAAAAAATCGGCATCGAAGTTGTTACAGGTGTTGAACTATCGGCAAAAAGCAATACGGAAACACATATTTTAGGGTATTTTGTTGATATCAACAACCGTATATTGAATGACACTTTAAAAGAGGTTAAGGAAATGCGCAAAAAGCGCAATTATGATACGTGCCGCCGTCTTCAGGAAAACGGTTTTGATATTACTTTAGAAGATGCCAAAAAATTTGCCGGCTCAGAAATGCTTGCACGTGCACATTTTGCAAAGGCAATGGTTGAAAAGGGCTATGCAAAATCAGTTAAGGATGCTTTTGATACTTACCTCTCAAACGGCAAACCGTGTTACAGCAGTATGCAGCTGTTGTCAGCAAAAGAATGTGTAGATCTTATAAACACAGCCGGTGGCCTTGCATTTGTGGCTCATCTGCATTTAACCAAAATGACGGATGAATACCTGATTTTATTTTTACAGGAACTGAAAAAGGTTGGCCTTGCCGGAATAGAGGGCTATTACACAGAATACACACCTGAGCTTACAGAAAAATACCAATCCATGGCACGTGAATTTGGATTGCTTGTTTCGGGCGGAACTGACTTTCACGGAAAAATGAAACCACATATTGCCATAGGAAAAGGGCTTGGAGATATGGAAATCCCTTATTCTGTGCTTGAAGAAATTAAAAATCATCGGAGGTAATAATGAATTATATAGTATTTGAAAAATCAGTAAATAAAATAAACGAAAAAGAAGTTTTAATGGCAAAACACGAGGATGAAACCGTTATTCTTGCAGACGAGGGTCTTGGTTTTGAAGGTGAAAAATGCAGTAAAAGCGGTAAAATTGTTGCAAAACTAACACATAAAAATGCAGATGTGCTGCGTTCCCTATTCCCCTTCACAGCACCTATCCCCGTTTTGCGAAAAGAGCGTTCCTTTGGTGTTGGTGACAGATTGGGAATTGCAACACAAGGGCATATAAAGGTTTTTGAAAAATACCAAGCCTTTCCTGTTTTGGCACAGCAGTCCATTCGTGAGCTTGACCTAACAAACAGAACGTATGAAGATGTTTTAGATGCAGTAACTTTTGCCGTTTATCGTGACGGCTTTAAAAAAGGCTTTGGGGCTGACGGTGACCATCTTAAAAAACCTGAAGACATTGAATATGCACTTTCCCTTGGTTTTACCATGATTACTCTTGACTGCTCCGACCATATCAAAAACGATGTAACAGATAATTCTGTTTCCGGTAGAACAGTACCAAAAAATTATGCGGACAAGTATCTAAACAAATCCTTTGACATAGGAAACGGAATAAAACTTGAATTTTCTGAAAATGAACTTTTGAAAATACTTGAAATATATGGTAGTGCAATTGATTTTGCTACACAGATGTATAACAAATTTTTAAAGGACGGTAAATATGATGCCGACTTTGAGATTTCAATAGATGAAACAGCAACCCCGACGACGCCCTTGCAGCACTTCTTTGTGGCTAAAGAGCTTATTGACAGAGGTGTTGTTTTTGCAACAGTTGCACCGCGTTTTTGCGGAGAATTTCAAAAGGGCATTGATTATATTGGTGACATTAATCAGTTTGAGGCTGAAATGAAAGTTCATGCTGAAATAGCAAGACATCTCGGATATAAATTAAGCATTCATTCCGGTTCTGACAAATTCTCAACCTTCCCCATAATCGCACGCGAAACAAAGGGCGTTTTCCATGTTAAAACAGCCGGCACAAACTGGCTTGAAGCAATGAGAACCGTTGCAATTGCTGACCCGTCACTTTACCGTGAAGTACATAAATATGCGCTTATAGCATTCCATGAAGCAACTGCATATTATCATGTAACAACAGACCTCCATAAAATTCCCGATATTGACACACTTTCGGATGAAGAATTGCCAAAGCTTTTTTGTAACAATGATGCAAGGCAGCTAATCCATATCACCTATGGTCTTATTTTGAATAAAAAAGAGGCAGACGGCACTTTTTCATTCAAAGACAAGCTTTATAAATTATGGAATGACAATGAAGATATATATGCCGATGCTCTCATAAACCATATCGGCCGTCATCTCTCATTATTGGGCGTGGCTCAAAGCTGATGAAAAGAGTTACCGCTTTTCTTTTGGCTGTTCTCATTTTTATTACAGTATCGGGCTGTAATAAAGAGGATGCTGCCAGAGAGTATACCTTTTTTGGATTAAATACTGTAATTACCTTTAAAGGCCCTGCACAAACTGCTAAAGAAGTAGAGTCGCTTATAAATGAATATGAAAATCTTTTATCCGTTACACGCAATACAAGCGAGATATATAAAATCAACGAGGAAAACAAAGCCATTGTTTCAGATATAACGGCTTTCGCAATAAACGATGCCATAAACATCAGTAAAATTACTGACGGTGCATTTGATTTTACGCTGTATCCTGTTTCAAAAGCGTGGGGATTTACTAAATCTGAATTCCGCAAGCTTTCTAAATCAACAATTGCAACTCTTCTTGAAAAAACCGGTTATGAGCAAGTTTTGCTAAACGGTAACGAGGTGTCTGTTCCACAAGGTTTTATGGTTGACCTTGGCGGAATTGCAAAGGGTATAATAACAGATAGAATTTCAAATCTTCTCACTGAAAAAAAAGTTGAAGGTGCTTTAATTTCGCTGGGAGGAAACGTATATGCACACGGAACGAAAAACGGTAATAAGTGGAATGTAGCAATACGAAATCCATTTGAAGACGGTTCTATAGGTTCTGTTGAAGTATCTGACATGGCTGTTATTACATCAGCCGGTTACGAGCGAAATTTTACTATTGACAGTGTAGAATATCACCATATAATTGACCCTAATACGGGCTACCCGTCAAACTCCGGTCTATCATCCGTTACGATTGTTTCAAAAAACGCAACTCTTGCCGACGGTCTTTCAACCGGCATATTTGTTATGGGTTATGACAAGGGTGTAAAACTGTGGCAGTCACGTGATGATTTTGATATGATTTTAGTTGATGATGATGGCAAAATTCATGTTACGGAAGGTATTGCCAAAGCCTTTAACGGAAAATTTACAAAAATCAGGAAATAATTTATGAAAAAAAAAGCTATACTTATAATTGTATTTGTAATAATATTTTGTTTTTGCCTTGCTATGTCAGTTAAATTATTTAACAAAAAGGGCAATATTGCGGTTATTTATGTAAATGGAAAAGAATATGACCGAATAGATTTACAACTGATTACAAATAGCTTTACTATCTCTCTTCCTCATAACAAGGTTTTAGTTGAACCGGGACAGATTTCAATTTTGGATGCTGACTGTCCCGATAAGCTTTGTATAAAACAAGGGAAAAAAAGCGGTGGTATTCCTATTATCTGCCTGCCTAACGGGGTTTCTATCGTTTTTGAGGAAAACAAAGGAGCTGATGCAATATCATGGTAAATGGCAAGCGTATTTTATTGTGTTCCCTCCTTCTTTCAATTGCTCTTGTACTGCATTTTGTGGAAAGCCTGCTTCCTCCCCTGATTATGATTGTGGGAATGAAAATAGGGCTTGCCAATATTATTACACTGATTGCTTTTATATTCATGAGCAAAAAAGAGGCCTTTTTAATTACGATTTTGCGAATAATTATCGGAAGTATAATGGGTGGCTCCCCTTCATCCCTTTTATACAGCCTGTCAGGTGGTGTAACGGCTTTTCTTGTACTACTGCTGTTATTCCCCATCTTCCATAAAAACATCTGGGTATTAAGCATTACAGCCGCAATTTTTCATAACATCGCACAGGTATTTGTGGCTTATTATATAACCGGTACAATACAAGTATTTCTGTTTTTGTTCCCATTAACGGCTTTGGCAATATTAAGCGGCACGTTTACAGGGATTACGGCTTCATACATTGCAAGGCATAAGCTATTTGAAAAATTTAATTAGAATATTCACGGTTTATCCGTTTTATATTAGGAGGATTACCATATGAACTGTCCCGAATGCGGTAACGAGCTACTAATAGGCAGTGACGTTTGCACTATTTGTGATTTGATTTCCGAAGAGGAAAAACAAAACCAAAAGGCTGCAAAGCATAAAAAAATAAGATTAATAAGGATTTTATGTATCTCAATAATACTTGTATTAATAATAGGTTTATTGACAACGGGATTTATCTGCATATCAAAAATCAGAATCAAAGGTATTAATAACGGAAACAGTGAAAACGAAAGTCTTCTTGTAAGTTATAAGGGTACCAATTTCTATTCAACCATTGATACCTTGTATACAAACAATAAAAAATTCAGTAAGCCCGAGGTTATCGATGTGGCTAATAGTTCTGTTACCGACCTTTGTATTTCCGGCGGCACCCTTTATTATGTGAAGGACAATAAGTTATGTAAATATAATCCTAAAACAAGAAAAATTAAACCCATTACAAAAGTCACGGGCGACCTGAGCATTGCAGGTTATTCGGAAAAAGCCATATACTGCAATATAGCTGACACTCTTTATAAATTTAATACCAAAACAGAAGAATTTAAAAAAATTGTTGATGCCAGAGGGATATTCTCTGATGGGGATTTATATATATTATCCGAAAGCTCTCTTTATAAATATAATATGAAGGACAACTCACGCAGGCAACTATGTAACATTGACCCTTACACAATCCCTGCATTTATCAAAAACGGAAAAATTATTTGCTACGATTATAAAAATGGCAGTATGTTTTATGTTGATACAGATAGCTGCAAAATTAACGAGATTCTGAAAACCGACGATTATGAAAATATTTCTGACATAACACATCTTAATATCTATGATTCGTTTATTTTTCTGAGGGGAGAAAACGGCATTTACAGATATAACAAGAAAAACGGTGATTTTGTAATGCTTTCTGAGCTTGGATATATGAAATATGTTTTGGTGGGCGACAATGTTATTTACACCGTATCATGTGATAATAATGCTTATTTTTCTGATTTTGACGGTAAAATCATATATACTGTTAAATCTGATTTATCAGCAAAAAAGTAAAGGAGACAACCCATGAAAAAAATAATTTCTGTTTTATTGATTTTTGCATTTGCATCCCTTTTAATGTCGGGCTGTAAAAAACCGGTGGAAAAATCAATGGTTGAAGATGAAATAAAAACACAGGATGAAGAAATAAAGCCCTACATAGCAGCAGAAGAAAGTACGGTTATGTATGTTACTAACTGTCCGGAGTCGGCAGATATGTATAGGTCAGCAGATGAAAAAGCGGAAAAAATTGCTTCAATTCCCTTTGGCAGTGAAGTTGCTATGGTAGGTGTTGCAGAAAAAGGCTATTATTATATTGAATATCAAGGTGAAAAGGGTTATATTAAGGCCGGAAACCTTTCAAAAGAAAAGCCTCAGAAAACACTTGAAAATGTTGAGCCTTATAAAGAGGAGACAAGCGCGGCCGAGCCTTCTGCACCATCCACCAAACAAAAACAACCACCTGCCAAGAAAGCTGAACCGACAGAAAAAAAATACACTTCTTCAGAAATCAAAAACATGGTTGCTGAAATAAGGGAGCTTTATGTCAAAACACAATCGGAATTAAAACAGTACAAATGTGTTAGCGGTTTTAAATATTACAACGCGGGTACACTTGTCCACATTGATATTAGGGCAGGAAAATTTAACGGCGGCGTAAGTAATAATTATAACAGGGAATATTATTTTAAAGACGGCGAGCTTAAATTTGCATTTATTTATAATGAATCAGCGCAGAACAGATTTTACTTTGAAAATGGAAAGATGTTCCGTTGGAAGGACGAAAACGGTGCTACTCATGACCAAAAATCAGAAATTCCTGAATATAAAGAATGGGAAAGCAATATATTAAAAGAAGCAGAATTGGCAGGCGCATGAACCTTTCAATATTAGGCATTATTACGGAGTGTAAAATGAAGGAAAAAGTTTTCAAAACATTAGAGCTTGACAAAATATTAAATCAGCTTTCAAAAATGGCTGTTATGGAGACGGCACGTGAAATGCTTTTATCCATAAAACCATATACAGATATATCTTCTGTTATAACTGCACTTGATGAAACAGATGAAGCAAGGCTTATATCCGTTCGTCACGGCATGCCCCCCATTTCTCCTTTATCAGACATTGGAGGGGCTATAAAAAGAACAAAAATCGGTGCATCTCTCTCTTGCTCTGAGCTTTTAATGCTTGCCCATACCCTGAGAATTTCAAGAAATGTTATAAAATATTGTGATGTACGTGATTTTTCAGCAGATTACCCACTTTTAAATTTATTGGTTTCTTCGCTTTTTCAAAGCAGACAAACGGAACAGAGAATTTTTGACTGTATTATCTCTGAAGACGAAATTGACGATAATGCATCAGAGCACCTTTCTTCAATAAGAAGAAAAAAACTGTCTTTATCAAACAAGGTCAAGGACATTTTAAACGGTATTATCCACTCTCCTGCATATGCCTCTGCGCTTCGTGACCCCATTATTTCTATGAGGGGTGACAGATATGTAGTTCCCGTTAAGTCGGAATATAAATCATCCTTCCCCGGCGTTGTGCATGATACCTCGTCGAGCGGCGGCACAATGTTTATAGAGCCTCTCAAGGTTGTTGAAACAAATAATGCAATCCGCGAGCTTGCAGCAGAAGAAAAAGAGGAGATTGAAAGAATCTTAGCAGAGCTTACTGCCATGGTAGCGGTAAATGCAGACGATATTCTTGAAAACTACAATATACTGACAAAAATTGATTTCATTTTTGCAAAAGCACGCTATGCAGATAAGCTTGAAGCTTCTAAACCGAGAATTAACTGCAACAATATAATTGATATTAAAAAAGGACGGCATCCTCTGCTTGACAAAAGTACAGTTGTGCCTATCAATATACACCTTGGACAGGAGTTTGACACACTTGTAATTACGGGTCCTAATACAGGCGGCAAAACAGTTTCGCTGAAAACGCTTGGGCTGTTTACCCTTATGGCGCAGTGCGGCCTTCACGTTCCCTGTTCTGAGGGTTCCACGCTTGCTGTTTTCGATAAGGTTTTTGCTGATATCGGCGATGAGCAAAGCATTGAGCAAAGCCTTTCTACCTTTTCATCGCACATGAAAAACATTGTTGAGATTTTAAATGAGGCGGACTCACATTCACTTGTGCTCTTTGACGAGCTCGGTGCAGGGACTGACCCTGCCGAGGGCGCTGCCTTAGCATCGGCAATTTTGCGAGGTGTTCGTTCAAAGGGTGCGATCACAGCGGCAACTACACATTATTCAGAAATAAAAATGTTCGCCATAACAACAGATGGTGTTGAAAATGCAGCAATGGAGTTTGATGTTGATTCCCTACGCCCCACCTACCGTCTTTATATTGGTGTTCTTGGAAAAAGCTGTGCGTTTGAAATTGCGAAAAGGCTTGGCGTTTCAGATACAGTAATTGATGATGCAAGAAAACTTCAGGACAGCGAAAGCAAAAAGTTTGAGGACATAGTCAATTCTCTTGAAGTAAACCGTATTAAAGCTGAAAAAGAGCTTATGGCGGCAGAGCAAAACAAGAAAGAAGCGGATAAAATCCGTGAAAGGCTAAGTACCGAACACGAGAATACCGCAAAGAAAAAAGATAAAATATTGGAGGATGCAAGGCGTGAAGCAAAAAAAATACTTGCTGATGCCCGTCTTGATATTGACAGACGTATAAAGCAAATCGAGGAAGCCGCAAAAAATGCGGATAAAGTAGGTTCCTTAAGAAGGCTTAAGGGTGATATAACAAAAAAGGTTTCGGAAATTGATGACAAGCTTTATACTGACACATTCCGAACACATAAACAGTTAAAGCCCAGTGACCTTGAGATAGGCTCTACAGTATTTATGCCTGCCATGAACAATAAGGCAATTGTAACATCAATGCCCGATAAAAGCGGTAATCTTGAGGTTTCGGTGGGCGGTCTTAAAATAAAAACAAACATTAAGTCCCTTGAAGAAGCTGCACACGAAGAACCAAAAAAGAAACCTCGAAAAAGCGTTGTTACTGGAGTTTCATCAAAAGCCACAAAATCGGAAATTGATGTACGCGGAATGACACTTGATGATGCGTTGGCAGCAATAGATAAATATATTGATGATGCTGCATTGTCACACCTAAATGCGGTGACAATAATTCACGGTAGAGGTACAGGCGTGTTAAAAAGCGGCGTTTCCTCTTATTTGAGGACAAACAAATCAGTAAAAGCATGGCGTCTCGGCATATACGGCGAAGGCGGAGACGGTGTAACCATTGTTGAATTGAAATAGACAAAAATGGGGCAAAAAAACTGGCGAATATTCTATTTCCCCCGAAACTCCAAAAATTTGTGTAAGGCTATACCAATATTATTAAAAACAACCAGTACTTTATTAAAGAATATGAAAAATATAATTAGCAACATCAAACCCATAAAGCTAATTATATAGCCTATTAATCCCAGTACTGATATTCCGTACCTCATTTCTACATTATGCTTGCCTTTAGGTAAAATAAGAGCTACAAGATTTTCCCTACTTCGATAGTTAGTTTTTTTCCCGTCAATTTTTATTTTCCACCTTGGAGTATGAGTGACAGATATTAATATTTCCTTTTCTTCATCTGTCTCGTATGTGAAATTTACGCCTTTATAATTCCAACTTGAAGGTTCTACATTAAAGGGTTCTGGAACAAAGTTTTTGTTGTGTTCTTTCAAATCAAAAATATCATTGAGTAATGTCTTAGATGATTCTGCATATGGGAAATTATAATCCTTCCTGTAACCATATATGAAAATATTTGAAGATTTCATATATTGGGATAAATGTTTCCCTATAAAATACACCTTGCCCCCACCAAAATTTTTTGTGCCTACTATGACATTTGAAACTCTATCATTTTCTGAAATAAGCTTATAATATACCTCGTCAAGTCCTATTAAACCTCGTAACAGCTGGCGTTCACCAAACTTAATATTGTCAACACTTGATGTAAAATTAATATTATTTTGTTTTATAAGTCTCGAATCATAATCATTTTTAAAGTCATATGCCGCGACCCCGCAAATTGGTAATTGCTGCGAAAGTGAAGGTTCTATTATTATATGGGTACCACATTTAATTAAATCCGAAATAAGTTTTTCAAATTTATCTATTTCTGATAACGTTTTTAAGATAGGGTCCACGATGTAAATAATCTTATACCTTTGGAGTTCGTCTTTGTCAAGCTTTGTAATATCCATTTCCACATTATTTACCATATAGGGAAATTCAAGGGCAACTGGACCTGCGCTTTGTCCTATAACAAGGCAATCTCTCGAATCTGTTAAGAAATAGGAGGAAGGCGCATCACTGGTATATAGTATACCTTGTCTTGAATATTTTTCACTTTGCTGCGCGGCAAATTTAAACCCATATCTTTCAAGAGCCTCTAATAGTTTTGTTCGCTCTGATAATGTGAAAATCGAGCGGACGTTCCAATATAGCATGTCTTTTACAACATATTCCTCTGCACCGCTTGTAAGCGCGATATTATAATTCCATATAGTCCGATTATGAGGTGTACCCTCAATGTTCCAGCCGTCCGATGTGTTATAACCATACTTTATCGTAGAGCAATATGTTTCAGCACAGTTTACCGGGGCTATCCATTCATATCTGCCTTTATCAAACTCATCTCCTTCACCCTGTAAATTAGGCATATATTCATCATAATATTCATCATAATTCATCATAGCATGTGTATATTTATAAGGATTCATGTCGTATATAACAAAAACTATTAACCCTATATTAATTGCTGTCAAAGCAAGCTTTATAATAATATTTTTTCTGTTCGATATCCTTTGAATCGTTCTGATAGCATATGCTCCGATTACGGCAGCCGTTATTGAAGACATACTTAAAATACGCCCGGGAACAAGTGATTTTATCATAGGCATATACCTAAAAATGGGAATATTCTGACCAAATGAAAATAAAATAGTAAACAAAGTCAAATATATACAAAAGGAAATGCAAAAACGACGTTGATCACTAATCCATTTTTTTCTGTATTCAATTTTATAAATTATAAAACCAAGCAAAGTACATATTTGAGTGGCGAACCCGAATATAAGGCCCCCGGTAGGAGATGCTTTTGGAATAAACCAATCTAAATTTGCAGTATATATAAGTGTTGCTTCTTGAAGTAAATACGGGGCTCCCGGAGCCTCATATATTTTTGATTAGAAAGACCATTTACACAAAGTAATTTTCACCGCCTGACATCCCCTGATATTCTATTTTTTTATCTTACACGCTAAAAATTGCAGTGTCGTTCCATCAATCGGGCGTATTGAATGTCCTTCTCCATCATAGGTTATAGCTGTATCAAATTCATTCAAAACAACTTCTGTACCATTATCATTAAACACTGCACATCCCTTTAAAACCATATAAATTTCCATATCCCCCTTGTGAATATGATAACCAACTTCATCTCCACAATTCAATGTTACAACAGAAAACATTGAAACTTCTCCGTAAATTTCATTTTGTGATAAAACACTACTTAATACAGCTTTTCCGCTGCCTCCACAACAGCTCTTTTCAATTTTTGATTTAAAATTATCTACTTTTCTTATCATATACTTTCCTTTCTATTTTGCATTGTTGTCATGGGAAGGGGGCTTTGACATTCGCTTACGCTTAGGCATTTGCATATTATCTATCCCCTCAAATTCTTCTAAAACAACTGATTGAATTTTTTGTTTCAGATAATCAGGTAAATGAGGATAAACCATCTCTCCCTCTGTTAACCAAGCGACTGCTTTATTTGGCAAAAACCTGCATTTATTTTTAATCATCTTGGCGATGCATTTACAGTCATCTTCTATTATGATATCGGGTGCTTCTTTTTCCACTAATTTTTTATATCCGGAAAACCTCCCTCTGTATAATACTTTCCCCAACGGAAATGCATAATTTTCTAAAACAGCAATATCTTTTTTTACATCATTTTTATTTCGATGAGAACTCATATAAATAATTTTATTATTATTTTTACTCCAGTAACGTAATATCTCATTTGCTTTCCCGATTGGAATATAGTTAATAAAGTCAAAAATTGTCTCATCAGACTTATCCAATACCTGGTCTCCTCGTTCTTGCGGGGTTTTATCAATCCCACTCTTATGCATAATAATTGTACCATGCAAAAAAACCAATATCTTCATCCTGCTTTACCTTATTTGCCCATCGCCATATATAATAAATTTAGTTGTGGTTATTGCTTCCTGCCCCATAGGTCCTCTTGCGTGAAGCTTTTGGGTGCTTATCCCAATTTCGGCACCGTAACCAAATTCACCGCCGTCCGTAAACCTTGTGGATGCGTTTACATATACTGCTGAAGAATCAACGCCTGACAAAAAACGCTGTGAATTATTGTAATCGTTTGTTACTATTGCATCGCTGTGGTGCGTGCCGTATTTATTTATATGTTTTATTGCACCCTCCACCCCATCGACAAGGCAAACAGACATTTTCATATCAAGATATTCACGGTAATAATCATCCTCTGTGGCTTCTTCCATTGTATATAGCTTCACTACTTCAGACGAACCGAAAAGCTGTACCCCTTTTTCTGTTAGGGCACGACAGATTTTGGGCAAAACGTCATTTGCGCAGGCTTTATCAACAAGCAGTGATTCGGCAGTATTACAAACACCTGTCCTCTGTGTTTTTGCGTTTATCACTATGTTTTCTGCCATATTATAGTCAGCCGATTCATCAATATAAATATGACAGTTTCCAACACCTGTTTCAATTACCGGAACAGTCGCATTTTCAACAACAGATTTAATAAGCCCCGCCCCGCCTCTCGGAATTAAAACATCAACAAGCCCGTTTAGTTTCATTAAGGCGTTTGCGCTTTCCCTTGATGTATCAGTTACAAGGGATATTGTACCATCGGGCAATATATCTTTTGTAGCATCACAAAGAACCTTTACAATAGCAAGGTTTGAATTGATAGCTTCCTTTCCGCCACGAAGAATAATTGCATTTCCTGTTTTAACTGCAAGTGCGGCTGCATCTGCTGTAACATTGGGCCTTGCCTCATAAATCATAGCAATTACACCCATAGAAACACGTACCTTTGCAATTGTAAGCCCGTTAGGACGTTTTTCCATAGATAAAGCTCCACCTAAAATATCCCGTTGGTCATGAACACCTATTATACCGTCTGCCATGTCCTCAATTCTTTTATCTGTAAGGGTAAGTCTGTCTAAAATGGCGGTTGGAATACCTGCATTTTTAGCAAAATCAATGTCTTTTTTGTTTTCTTTCAAGATATATTCTGCATTGCTTTTAAGACCTTCAGCCATTTTTATAAGTGCAGAATGCCTTGTTTTATAGTCACTGTTATTAAATTTTTCAGCGGCATCACGTGCTTTTTTAGCAAGATCATATATTTCCATAAAACACCGTCCCTTCTACCTTACCGTCTGTTATATCATACAATATCTCCGGTCTATCGCCACTTGCAATAACCATTGGTATGCCCTTTGCGGTTGAAATTTTAGCGGCATGAATTTTTGTTATCATTCCACCTGTTCCCTGAGATGTTCCGCTCTCCCCTGCAAAGCTTTCAATTTCCGGTGTAATTTCATGCACAACAGGAATAAGCCTTGCCTGCTCATCATCCCTCGGATTTCCGTCATAAAGCCCCTTTATATCACTGAGTAAAATCAAAAGGTCAGCCTTCGCAATTACTGCAACAATAGCCGAAAGCGTATCATTATCGCCAAACTCTATTTCCTCAACTGCTACAGTATCGTTTTCGTTTACTATGGGAATAGAGCCCAGCTCCAAAAGCCGAAGCAGAGTATTTTGGGCGTTCTCTTCACGAATGCTGTGGTCAACAATATCCTTTGTTATTAATACTTGGCTTACAGTATAACCGTAATCCGAGAAAAATTTACCGTAAATATTCATAAGCTCACACTGCCCGACTGCGGCTGCCGCCTGCTTTCCTATTGTGTCATGTGGCTTTTCCTTCATGCCAAGACGTGATACACCAACGCCAACAGCACCCGATGTTACTAAAATAACTTCTCTATCCTGATTTCTTATACCCGACAAAACTCGGGCAAGGTTATCAATTCTTTGAAGGTTAAGTTTTCCGTTAGGGTATGTAATGGTTGATGTGCCAACCTTTACAACAATTCTTTTTGCATCTTTAAAGTCCATAAAAATAATCTCCATTCAGCCATAATTGCTATATATTTATTCTGATTGTTTTCTTATTATTGTATACTTTTCTACCGGTCTGTCAAGCTTTAAATGAAAAATCATCTGCGCATGAGGGGCAACAACAATGTCCTCTCCCTCACTGTTTTTTAAAAAATCAACCTTATGCTCGAAATATCTGCCAACAGGAGGCAAAACCTCCAATGTATCACCCTTATAAAATCGATTTCTCTGTTCCACCTTGGCTATTCCTGTTTTTTCATCATATTCGAGAACAATTCCAACTATGTCATAGCTTCTGATATAAGAAGAATATCCATAAATCTGCTCAGGTTTTCCAAAATAGAAGCCCTCTGAATATTCTCTGTGCGAAACCTTTGAAACCTCGTCAAAAAGAAGTTCATCAAAAGGCTTTCCGGCATAATAATTATCTATTGCATCACGGTATGCCTTAACTATTGTGGCAACATAAAAGTCTGATTTTATTCTGCCTTCTATTTTAAGGCTTTTAACGCCTGCACGGTCAAGCTCTGCAATATGCTTTATCATGCAAAGGTCCTTTGAATTAAAAATAAATGTACCCTGATCATTTTCATGTACAGGCATAAACTGATTCGGGCGCTTTTCTTCCATAAGGAAATATTTCCATCTGCAGGGTTGGGCGCACTCTCCCCTGTTCCCGTCACGGTTTGTAAGATAATTTGAAAGAAGGCACCTTCCGGAATGTGATATGCACATTGCACCGTGAACAAAAACCTCAATTTCACATTCTTTCGGCAACTTACTTCTTATTTCGGCAATTTCCTTAAGCGTTAACTCCCTTGCAAGAACAACCCTTGTGGCACCCATACTGTGCCACAGCTTAGCTGATTCAAAGTTTAAGTTATTTGCCTGTGTGCTTATGTGTACATGAAGATTTGGCACAGTATTTCGGATAACAGAAAATGCACCTAAATCTGATACAATTACACCATCAGCCCCTGCATTATACAAATAATCAGCGTATTCGACAATTTTTTCAAGGTCATCATTATGAGGGACAATGTTAACAGCAACATAAACTTGCTTTCCCCTCTCATGGGCAAACTCAATCCCTTCACGCATATCATCCTTTGTGAAATTATCAGCGGCAGAACGCAGAGAAAACTCCTCTCCACCGCAGTAAACCGCATCAGCACCATATAAAAAAGCTGTTTTCAGCCTGTCAAGATTACCTGCAGGCGCCAAAAGTTCTAACATAACTGATCCTCTTTAATGTCTTTATTATTTCTCCACGAGAGCGCAACACCGTCGCCCAACGGCAAAACTGATGTTGTTAAATAAGGGTTATCTGAAATTTCTTCAAGATACATGCGAAGCCTTTTTACAATTGTAATTTTCCTTCTTACAAGAAGGCTTTTTTCGGCGGTCATACCCTTATAAAGCACATTGTCGCTCACCAAAAGACCGCCTTTTTTCAGTATTCTTAAAATATCGGGCAAAAATTTAATATATTGCGCTTTTGCCGCATCAAGAAAAATCATGTCAAATTCGTTTTTTAAGTCCTTTAAAACCTCAGCCGCTTCACCCGTGACAAGAGTAATCCTGTCTGATAGATTCGCTTTTTTTATATTATCTCTTGCAACATTTGCAACTAAACCATACCTTTCAACAGTCAAAACCTTTATGTCTCTGCTTCTTATTGCCATGGAAATAGCTGAATATGCGCTGCCTGTTCCTATCTCAAGAATATTTTTCGGCTTTTGCATATCAATGAGAAGTGACAGCAGCTGCTCGGTTTCAGGCTCGGCTATAGGAACATAGCTGTCTTCGATTTTTGCCTTTTCTTCAATTTCAAGCAAAAGCCCCTCCCTTTTAGGGAGAAGGTTCCTTAAATACTCCGTAATATACGGAAAATTTATGTTTTCACTGCTCATTGTGCATTGACTCCTGAATTTAAGTGTTCACCAAAGGTTTCTGAAAAGCTATGGGTTCCGTCACCGTTTGCAACAAAGAAATAATAGTTTGTTTGAGCAGGGTATAAAGCGGCATAAATGCTTTTTTGCCCCGGAGAAGCAATAGGCCCCGGAGGCAGCCCTTTATATTTATAAGTATTATACGGATTGTCAATTTTAGTATCTTCGTTTGACAATACCGCCTTGCGTTTCTCTAAAATGTATTCAACGGTAGCACAGGACTGCAAATAAGGGTATTCACTGCTGTTTATTCTGTTGTAAAATACAGATGCAACAACAGACCTTTCATTGTCAATTTGCGCCTCTCGCTCTATTAATGATGCCATTGTAATTATCTCATGTATGCTCTTGCCCATTTCTTCGGCACGCTGACGATATTCAGCTGAAAGAATTTCGCCGAATCGGGAAAGCATTTTTATAACTATTTCCTCAGCTGTATTTTCTTCAGATAACATATATGAATCGGGAAAAAGGTATCCTTCAAGATAGTTTTTCCCCTTTTTGGGCAGAAAATCAAAGTCATAATTTTTTTCACAAGCCTCATAAAAAGCCTGTGCCGATACTATACCCTCTTTTTCAAGAACCTGTCCGAACTCACGCAGTTCAAGCCCTTCGGGAAATGTAACAAGGCGCTCGGTTTTGCTTGTGCTGACAACACGCAAAAGCTCTTTTTTTGCATCTTTATACGGCATATGGCGGTGCATAGTATGATAACCGGCTTTAAAATCTTTCGCGCTGTCTTTGGCGTAAACAGAAAACAGAGTTTTTGACAATATTATATTTTCGCTTTTCATTAGCTCATAGATTTTATCCGGTGTACTTCCGCTTTTAATATAAATCTGAACCCCGTCACCCCTAAAAAGACCGGTAAAATCAATTACAGAAATTATTAGCATGAGCAGTAATACACCAAAAAGTATTTTTCTTATGTTTTTTTTCAAATTATTTCATCTCATTCCGTATATTAATAAATCATGGAAAAAAAGACCTTATCGGCTTCTTCACATCCTTTTAATGCTTTCAATATTTCAAATGCAAATAAGTGAGCGGAGCCTGCCGCACGACCTGTGATAATATTACCATCCCGAATTACGGGGACATTTTCATATAATTCTATTGTGTCCTCAAAACCCGGATAACAAGTTGCACGAACACCCTTTAAATACCCCAGCTCACCAAGAATTGAAGGTGCTGCACATATGGCACATGTTAAAATATCGCTCTCACGAGCAAAAGCGAGAATATCAAGCAAGAATTTATTTGCTTTAAGGTTAGGGGTTCCGGGAACGCCGCCGGGCAGTACAATTGCTTCTATTTCCGCTTTTTTCACTTCACTTATTTTTATATCGGAGATAATACTTATATTATGTGAGCCCGTCATTACTTCACCGGTAACGCCGACAGTTGCAACCGATACCCCTGCACGCCTTAAAATATCCACAACTGACAATGCTTCAATTTCTTCAAATCCGTCAGCCAAAAATACATAAACCATAACTAATCTCCCATCACAAATATTTCTAAACCCAGCCTAACATATTTATATAATTATTAAAGCCTGTCTTAATCCCCAACGGTTTTAATTCCTTTACCATAAGGTGGGGCTTTATCTCAATTTTTACATCGGTTTCAGAAAAATACGGCAACAGGTTGATGCCGCTTCTGATAGTGAAATTTTTACCGCTTTCATTTATATGAGATAGCATAAAAAACAATGCATCCTCGTTTTCGTAAATAATTTCAGGAACATAAATATCTTCTGGCGAAGGATACATATACATATATCCACCGTTTGTTTTATACATGCTTCCGCCACTTACTGTGACATCTTCATATATTTCGGAAAATACCTTATCATCACGCAAAAATGCAAAATCAAATTGTTTTATAAAATCAGTATAAAGCACTGTTTCATTTTGCGTGCCATTAGGGGTGCCCTTAAACTTTTTATTATTTTCGCTCTTTACGCTGTAGTTATACAAATATGATACACAGTGATAACCATATCTTTCATAAAAGCTGAAATTAAACGGAATTAGCGTTATTATATCTATACCCTCTTGTATAAGCCTTTTTTCCGCCTCTGCCATCAGTATACTGCAGTATCCCTTGCCCCGCTCCCTCGGATAAGTTGAAACACCGGCTATATAAGCCGTTTTAATTGTTTTGCCCATAAAAATAGCAGTGTGATAATATATCTGCAATGCTGATAAAAGGCTTTCTCCTTCAAAAATGCAAATTGTATTATTATATCTGTACAGCTTACCAAACAGATAATCCGCAAAAGGCTTAGGGTCATTAAAGCACTTTTGCCAAAGGTTATATATTTTTCCTGTTTCATCCGGCCGTGGATTTCTTATGTCCATGTTGTTACTAACCTTTCAAAAAACATTACTCTTTTACAGCCATATATTTGTTGACCATAAAAGCAGGCCTATAAGATTGTTTTGCTTTTCTCAATCCCTCTATGCCCATATCCTCTTCTCTGTTTATATATTTTGTGTTTGGAAAACAGTTTTTAGCAAATAAATTGTTTATTGCCGCATAGCTTCCTGAAAAAGTTGTATCAGCTTTTTCAAGATGAATTACAGCAGTTTCGGGATTTAACATTTCACCGGCAGTTACAGCAATAATTTCCCCGTCCACCCGTATAACAGCACCGGTAAGCTCAAGCCCGAAAAAGTTATCAAAAAGGCGATGAATAGCATCACGCTCGTTTTCTCTGTCCGTGAATTTTTCTATGGAGCGCAAACAAAATTCTTTAGCATCAGGTATACTATCAATGTTTATTTCTTCAAATGTGTATTCATATTTTTTAATAAAAGAGTTCAGGTGATTTTTCTTCTGATGGTATGCTTTTCCTGATAGCTTAATAAGTTTTTCTGTCTCATATACGTACTCTGCAATATCAAGATTAATTGATGTTTCAAAGCCAAAATTATCTTTTAAATACTCGGCCTCCTCTTTTGTAAGCTGCGTGAAAACAGTTTGTTCGCCTGCATTTTTTATAAGCTTATTAAGAACAAGGTCAATATCCCCTTCTCCTACCGGAAACGTGTAATACGGCTTGTCCGTAAAACAGGCGGAAACACATAAAAACCCGTCAATTATCGCATATTTTACATCATATCCTTTTTGCCAGATAAATGAATTTGTAAAAGAATAATGTGAACCTATACTGTTTTCAAATTTATAATATTTTTCAAATAATTTCCTGTCATTTAGAGTAACAGGTTTAAAGTCCATTAAATACCCACCGTCTTTCTGATTTCTTCCTCTATATCGTCTATAGGGCGCACACTTTCAAAAGCACAGCGGACTTTTGTCCATAAAAGCTTATCGGCAATATAGCTAGCATTGTGGTATGCGCTATATAAATAAGCACTGTCTCTTTCGTGAATATCTTTGTCTGCCTGACCCGTAATTTTATTTTTTCTGTCCTCCATAAGCATACTTGCAAAGCTGGGCGGCATATCAAGAAATATCACTTTGTCAGGACGGGGCAAACCAAGCTTAACATATTCAAAATCATCAAGCCACGCCAAAAAATCGTCCTTCTCTTTGTTTGTTTTAAGTTTTGATGCTTGATGAACCATATTGCTTGTCACATATCTGTCAGCAACCACAACGCCGCCACCCATGAGAAACTTTTCCCATTTTGTTTTATATGATGCAAAACGGTCAACAGCGTAAAGGGCTGATGCTGCATAAGGAGAAACATCTTGTGCCGACGAACCGAATTCACCACCCAAATACATTTTCACAAGTGATGACGAGGGGCTATCATAATCGGGAAAAGATATTTTCATAACATCTGTCCCCTTTTTTTTCAGATATTTATAAAAAAGGTTAGACTGTGTTGCCTTGCCGCTTGAATCAACACCTTCAAATACTATAAGCATTACTGTTTCCTCTCGGCGCCATATATTTTTCTCTTCTCAATCATTTGCCCGCATGACATTTTACCCTCATGGCATGGCCCTGTAACACAGGGCGGGCCGGCGGTTTTAAAAAGGTTTGGAGCAACCCGAATAACCTCGTGATACATTTTATCGGCAAGCTCACGTATTTCCCATTGAGCACGCTCGCACAAGCGATGGCGGAAAAAATTCATAAGGCTTCTTGTGTTAAATGTGGCAACCATTTTTGTCTCACAGGCATTTGAGAGAACATATCTTGCATCCTCAATGGCTTTCTTTTCGGCAAGTGCAGCCGCTTCTTTTTCGCTTTTCCCTTCCGCAAGAAAAGCTTTTTCATGCTTGGATTTTAATATATCGGCAAGCTTATTATATGATTTCTTATCACTCTCCATGGCTTGTTTGAAAATTTTCAAAGCGTCGGGGTCTGTCTCTATTTCGGGTGGAATTATATATTCAAAATCACCCTCCGTTACATATCTCTGGCTTTTCACAGAATAACTTGCTATTCTGTGACGTGTTATCTGCGCAAGCAAGGAACGGCTCACGCCTTCAATTCCAAAAGTAAACGAGACATGTTCCGTTGGGCTCTCATGCCCTAAATCAGATAACATATTAATAAAGCTTTCAGTAGCTTTATTATCAAGCTTGTCATATATATTCTCAACCCCATTATGTGAGTAGCATACCTTTGCAGCTGCAGCTACTACCTTTTCGGGTTCGGGCGTGTGTGATAACAATACAACTTTTACCATACGTCAATTCTCCTCTAATTATTCTTTTGTTTTTCACCTTTTATGAGAACTGTTATAATAAATTTAGGCAAGTCCATCATGCGAATCAACCTTGACGGCTGTGCTATAAGGCGATAGAACCATTCAAGGTTTAATTTTATAAAAAACTGCGGCGCCCTTTTTGTTTTTCCGGAAAGCACATCAACGCTTCCGCCGGCACCTATCAAAAGACACAAAGGGATTTTACTGCGGTTTTCAACAATCCATTTTTCCTGTAATGGCGCACCGAGGCATACAAGCAAAAGACCCGGTTTTTTTTCACAGATATCGTTGATAACAAAGGAACTGTCTTTGTGATATCCGTGTTCTGTGCCGCAAACGCAAACACCAAAGTTTTTTTGGACCGCCTCGCCTGCCAATGATGCAACACCCGGTTTTCCTCCGTATATGTAAACGGGTATGTTGTTTTTGGCACAATGCTTTAACATATTACAAGTTAAATCATACCCTGCAACTCTTTCCTTTACAGGTTTTTTAAGAATTTTTGATGCTATTACAACACCGATACCATCAGGAATAATCATATCGGCTTTATTGAGAATATCCCGATATATTGGCTCTCTGTATGCCTTCATG
>CAZUVQ010000007.1:0-29724 GCA_964623915.1 uncultured Oscillospiraceae bacterium | reverse complement strand
TAATGTTATGGCACGTATTTCCGCATTAAATATCAATCTTCAGAAGCTTGAAAGCCGTCCCTTGCCGGGAAGAAACTTTGAGTTTGCTTTTTACTTTGACATTGATTGCTCTGTTTACGATCCGGCTTTTACTAATCTTATGAGTGAGCTTGATAAATTTGTTCCACGCTTTTCGTATCTTGGAAGCTACGCCGAGGTGATATAAGTTATGTACGGCTTAATAGGCGAAAAACTCTCTCACAGCTTTTCAGTGCAAATACATAATCTGCTTGCTGATTATGAATATAAGCTTTTCCCCATGACGCCTGATGAAGTTGGCGCATTTTTGGCAAAAAGAGATTTCAAGGGGCTTAATGTTACTATTCCTTACAAAAAAACGGTAATTCCCTACTGTGACAAGCTTTCATCTGCTGCAAAAAGAATAGGCGCAGTAAACACGATAACAGTTATGCAAGACGGGAGCTTATTTGGCGACAACACCGATTACTTCGGGTTTATGTATCTTCTGAAAAAAAGCAGAGTAAATCCCACAGGAAAAAAAGCAATAGTATTGGGAAGCGGCGGTGCCAGCCGTACTGCTGCCTCAGTTCTTTCTGATATGGGCGCATCAGATGCGGTAGTAATTTCAAGAAACGGTAAGGACAATTACGAAAATTTAAGCCGCCATTATGATGCTGACATAATAGTAAATGCCACACCTGTGGGAATGTATCCCGACTGCGGAAAATCGCCCATATCCTTAAAGGAGTTTAAAAGCTGCATTCTTGTGGTTGACATGATTTATAACCCCTCAAAAACAGCATTGCTTCTTGATGCCGAAAAATTAAAAATACCTTTTATAAACGGCCTTACAATGCTTGTGGCACAGGCTAAAAAAAGTGCCCAATACTTTATAGGTGATGTTATAGACGATAGACAAATAGAAAAAATAACAGCAAAGCTCGCCTTTGAAATGCAAAATATTGTTCTTATCGGAATGCCCGGCTCAGGAAAAACAACGGTTGGCACCGCTCTTGCGCAAAGGCTTGAACGTGAGTTTATTGATACAGATGAGATTATTATAAAAAAAACAGGAATGAGTATTCCTGATATTTTTGAAAAATTCGGCGAAAAATACTTTCGCGGCGTGGAATCCTCTGTCTTAGAGGAAGTGGGAAAACAAAGCGGAAAAATAATTTCAACCGGCGGCGGCATAGTTATAAGTGCGCAAAACAAAAGCTTTATCCGCCAGAACGGATATGTGATTTTTATAGAGCGTGACACGGAAAATCTTGTAACAGATGGCAGACCATTATCAAAAAGTGCCAAAGACCTAAAAGAAATGTATAATAAACGTTTACCACTTTATAGGAATTTTTGCGACAAAATAATAAACGGCAACGATAGCATCGATGCCGTTGCAAGTGAAATTATAAAAACTGTTAAAGCCATTGAGCCTGTGTAAAACACTCGGCTTCTGACTTTTTGTCACGATTCATAAGTGATAAAACAGCGTCCCGTGGCGGCATTTTTTCAAATAATACCTTATAAGCTATTTCGGTAATAGGCATTTCCACGTTATATTCACGGCTTAAAAGGTAAGCGATTTCTGCGGCTTTTACACCTTCAACCACCATATTAACTTCTTTTTGTGCTTCCTCCGGGGACATGCCCTCGCCTATCAGAACACCGGCACGCCTGTTTCTTGAGTGCATGCTTGTACAAGTAACTATTAAATCACCAACACCTGTAAGGCCGGCAAACGTGTGAGATTTTGCACCCATTGCAATACCAAGGCGGCTAATTTCTGCAAGGCCTCGTGTCATCAATGCTGCCTTTGTATTGTCACCAAGACCCAAACCGTCCGAAATGCCGGCACAGAGCGCAATAATATTTTTGAGCGCACCGCCAATTTCAACACCAATAACATCATCATGCGTATAAACACGAAGCATATCATCCATAAAAACATCCTGCACAATTGTTGCATAATCGGTATTACACGAAGCGGCTACAATTGTTGTGGGAATATTTTTTGCAACCTCTTCCGCATGCGTTGGCCCGGACAACACGACAACCGGGTTTTTCGGGCAATTTTCTTCTATCACGGTGCTGAGCCTTTTGAGACCGTTTTTTTCAAATCCCTTTGCCACATTTACAATGATAACATTTTCCTTTACAAATTTTGCAAAAGCTTTTGTAGTTCCAAAAACAGCATGTGACGGAACTGCCAGCACATACAAATCAGCATCTGCGGCTTCAAAAAGACTGTATGTATACTTTATGCTATCGCTAAGCTTAACACCTTCAAGGCATATTTTGTTTTCCTTTTCTGCTTTTATTCTGTCGCTTTCCTCTTTTGTCCATGACCACAAAAGCACATCAAACCCATTTTGTGACAGAGTATGCGCAAGCGCACATCCCCATCCGCCTGAGCCGATAACTGATATTTTATTTATCATAGTATTTCCTCTCAATTAAAATGTAAGCCAAGGCTTTTATTTTGTTTTTTCACCAAGCTTTCTCTCTTCCCCACGCAAAAGTCTTGCAATGTTCTGGTAATGCCTTGCAATGATTATAATTAAAATTACAATCATAAAAATAACAATATAACTATCAGATATAAAAATAGAAGCAATTACAAGGGTTAATGTGCCAAGCATTGAGCCTAAAGACACATATTTTGTTATAGCAATTACTAAAACACCAACAACTAAAGCAATTATTGATGGTATCGGTGATATGGCAAGTGCAACTGCAAAAGATGTCAGCACGCCTTTTCCGCCGCGAAAACCAAAATATACGGGATAATTATGGCCTATAATTGCTGCAAAACCACTCACAAGTTCAGCAATTATATTATTGTCCGAAAAATATCTTGCAATTAAAACTGCGGCAATTCCCTTTAATATATCTACCAAAACAGCAATCACAGTCGCACCCACTCCAAAGGTACGCAAAGTATTTGTTGCTCCTGCATTTCCGCTGCCGTGTTTTCTAATATCGGTTCCTTTAATCTTTGAAATAATAATGGAGGCATTAATACTGCCGAGAAAATATCCTACCAATGCGAAAATTGCATATATCATTCCTGCTCTTTGCTCCTCTCACGTATAATAAACCTTATCGGCGTTCCATCAAGCGCAAAAGTTTCTCTTATTTTGTTTTCTATATAACGAACATATGAAAAATGAGCAAGCTTTTGGTCATTTACAAACATAATGAATGTGGGCGGTTTTGTAGAGGCCTGCGTTATATAATAAATTTTAAGCCTTTTCCCCTTGTCGGACGGAGGTTGGTTTTTACTCATTGCATCAATTAATACATCATTTAATAGCCCTGTGGAAATTCTTATATTGTTTTTTTCATTTACGTATTTAATAAGGTCAAATACCTTGTCAACCCTCTGCCCCGTCTTAGCTGAAATAAATACTATTGGAGCATATGTCATAAAACTGAGTACATCCATAACACTTCTTTTATACTCGCCAAGTGTTTTATTTTCCTTTTCAATCAAATCCCATTTATTTACGGCAATAACCGTTGCTTTTCCCGATTCATGTGCATAGCCGGCAATCTTTGCATCCTGCTCGCTGATGCCTTCATCGGCATCAATCATTATAACGGCAACATCGCTTCTTTCAAGGGCTGCAAGCGCACGGATAACGCTAAATCTCTCTATCTGGTCCGTTATCTTGCTTTTTTTGCGTATACCTGCCGTATCCACCAGAATATAATTTGTTCCGTCCTTCTCATAATAAGAGTCAATAGCATCACGTGTTGTGCCGGCAACAGGGCTTACTATTACCCTGTTCTCACCAAGTATTTTATTAATAAGTGAGCTTTTCCCGGAGTTTGGTTTTCCTAAAATAGCCACCCTGATATCACCTGTTTCATCCTCTGATTTCTCATAAGGCGGAAGGTGAGAAAAAACAGCATCCAACAAGTCCCCAACACCCATACCGTGAATTGATGATACAGGAATAGGGTCTCCCAACCCCAAATTATAAAATTCATATAAAGCCATTGGCGGATTGCCCGGCGCATCAACCTTATTGCAACAAAGTACTATAGGTTTACCTGATTTTTGAAGCATCGAGGCAACGTCCATATCGGCGGCTGTAACACCGTCACGTACATCTGCAACAAATATAATAACATCAGCTGTTTCAATAGCAATATCAGCCTGTGCACGCATTTCTGTAAGAATTATGTCACCGTTTGCAGGCTCAATACCGCCTGTGTCAACAAGCAACACTTCTCTGCCAAGCCATTCTGCTTCGGAATATATCCTGTCTCTTGTAATACCGGGAGTATCTTCAACAATCGAAATTCTTTTACCTGCAATCTTATTAAACAGTGCTGATTTGCCCACATTCGGGCGACCAACTATAGCAATTATCGGTTTAGCCATATAATCATTCCTCTATTATCTTTCTCCATAAATCACTGCCACCGGAGTTTGTCACAAAAACCGGCCTGCCAAGCTCCCGTGAAACGTCCGTCACATGCTTGTCGTCAAGAAAAACGTCCTCTCCAGAGCGAAGCATAACATTTGGTATTAAAACTTTTTTTAATAAAGGCTTGTCCTTTAGCTGACTTATAATATCGCCTGCTGTAACAAGGCCGGCAACAGTTACACCGTGCCCAAAAAAATCATTCTTGACCTTCTGTACATCAATTTTTACATTATTATACATCTTCATAGCATAATTTGCAAGAAAAACTAATTCACCATAAGCCGCTTCTCCAGTAATTATTGTAGCTTCAGATGGCTTTTTTGGTGCCACGCAAACGGATTCTATAAATTCATCCCGAAAGCTGCGAATTAATCCAACTCCGTTTTCAATTTGATAATATCCTTCATATTCTTCGTTTTTCGGTATTTCTGCTTCGGCTTTCAGATAAAATTCATCTGATGGATAGATAAATCTTGTACCGATTTCGTTTAGCAGTTTTTTCTGCCAAGTGTTGACCTGATTAATAACTTCAAGGCTATCTCCTTTGTTAAAAGGTTCTGCATTGTATAAACCTTCCCTAAACTTAGTCATACCCATGGGGACAACCGAAACACTTGTTACGTATGGATAAAATGATACTAAATCTGAAATCGTAGAATCAAGCTCCGCTTTATCGTTCACACCTTTTACTAAAACAATCTGGCAGTTCATGTGTATTTTTCCGTCACAAAGCTTTTTAATATAATTTAAAATATTTGCGGCATTGGGGTTTTTGAGCATAGATACTCTGAGTTTAGGGTTTGTTGTGTGAACAGATATATTAACGGGGTCAAACCTCATTTTAATTATTTTTTCAATATCTTCGTCGGTAACATTTGTAAGTGTGATATAATTACCCGTTAAAAAAGATAATCGTGAATCGTCATCCTTGAAATACAAGGATTTTCTCATGCCTTTTGGAAGCTGGTCAATAAAACAGAAAATACATTTGTTTTTGCATGACTTTGCATTTCCGAAAAGAGCACTTTCAAACTCTATACCAATATCCTCGTATTCAGGATTTTCAATTTCAATAATTTCTCGCTCGCCGCCTGTTACAACCTCAAGCTCTATGTATTCAGCCGCCGTATAAAAACCAAAATCAAGCTCATCGCATATAGGATTTCCATTGACCGACACAACAATATCACCCTTTTTAAGGCAAAGTTCATCAGCAATGCTGCCACTTACTATGTTGCTGATTATCGCTTTATTCATGTGCGCAATCTCTCCTTAAGGTTTCTGTCAATTTCACGTTGGGCTGATTTTTTTGCCGCATCATCACGCTTGTCATATAATTTTTTACCCTTGCAAAGACCAATCTCAACCTTAACATGGCTGTCTGACCAGTACATTGACAGTGGCACAAGCGTGTTGCCCTCACGCATCACTCTTCCCATAAGATTCATAATTTCTTTTTTATGCATTAGAAGTTTTTTATCACGCAAAGGGTCTTTATTAAAAATGTTTCCCATTTCATAGGGACTGATATGAAGCCCTGTCACAAACATTTCACCACTGCGGACAGTGGCAAAGCTATCCTTCATATTAACCTTGCCCTGCCGTACAGACTTAACCTCCGTACCAAAAAGCTCTATACCCGCCTCATACGTTTCAAGCACAAAATAATCGTGCCTTGCTTTTTTGTTTTGGGCAATAATTTTTTTACTCATTTTTGCCTCCTTAATTTAGCGTAAAGTCAATATACCCCGCTTCCACATCTACGTGCGCAACACGCACAGTAACCTTGTCCCCTATTCTGAACACTTTTTTTGTTCTCTCTCCAACAAGTGACATCGTCTTATCATTATATACATAATAGTCGCCTTTAACATCTTCAACCCTTACAAGCCCTTCAACATAATTATCGAGCTCCGCAAAAAATCCGAAGGTTGTAACGGAAGAAATAGTTGCATCGTATATTTTTCCGACGTTTTTCTCCATATACTCGCAAATTTTTATTCTGTCAGCTTCTCTTTCTGCTATATCAGTCTCATATTCCCTGTCTGTTGACTGGCGTGAAGCCTCATCTACAAAAGAGAAAAGCTTTTTTAAATTTCCGCCCTTTATGGATTCTTTTATTATCCTGTGACAAACAAGGTCAGGATACCTTCTTATCGGTGATGTGAAATGACAATAATAAGCCGCACCAACACCGAAATGACCTATACATTCATTGCTGTATATAGCCTTTGGCATACTTCTCAAAAGAAGTGTATTAATAGCTTTTTCCTCGCCCCTTCCCTCTATTTTAGAAAGAAGTGACATAAGCCTTTGCCCTGATGCTTTACCCGGAATTGTATATCCGAAAAGCGAAATAAACTTTTTAAATGCTTCGATTTTCTGTATGTCGGGTTTTTCATGAACCCTATAAACAAAGGGAATTTTTGCCCAGAAGGCATGTTCAGCCACTGTTTTATTGCAAATTAGCATAAATTCTTCTATAATTTTATTGGAAACGGTTCTTTTTTCTGCAACAATATCAATTACACTGCCATTTTCACCTATGATTATTTCAGGCTCGGTAATATTAAAATCAATTGCACCTTTTTCAAACCTGCGAACTCGTAATGTATCAGACAATTCTTTTGCCGCGTAAAGCATATCGGACAAAGCTTTATATTTGTCCCACAAAGCACTGTCTTCATTTTCAAGAAGCTCTGTTACATCATCATACGTCATTCTGAAATCAGATTTTATTACTGACTCACTAACATCATACGCTGTAACAGCTCCGTTTTTGTCTATCTCCATTTTAGTTGTAACGGTAAGCCTTGAAATGCCGGGATGTAATGAGCATATGCCGTTTGAGAGTGCTTCCGGCAACATCGGTGTTACCCTGTCAGGGAAATACGAGCTTGTTCCTCTTTTAAAAGCCTCGCTATCAAGCAGGGAATTTTGACGTACAAATTCAGACACATCGGCAATATGCACATATAAAATATATCCATTGTCATTTTTGAAAATTGAAATGGCATCATCAAGGTCACGTGCCGTGGCACCGTCGATTGTAATTGTCAGCAAATCACGGTAATCTGTTCTTTCACTGAGGAAAGCTTCTGCATTATCTTGAAATTTTTCTGCTTCTGCTGTTACGTTTTCGGGAAAAGAGAAAGGAATGCCGTGATTGTGCATTATTGCAAGCAACGCACTTTCAGTTTCCTTTGCCGAGCCTAGGTTAACAAGCAGCTCACAAGTAAGTTTCTCATAGTCTGTCACTCTTACAATAAGCCTTGCACCTTCAAGCTTTTTATCGGCAGGTATAAGCTTTAGCTTCATATCAAGGGTATTGTCTGTCGGCAGAACATAACCGCCCTCATATATGCCGGTAACAGTTTTATTTGCCCTCTCCATTATACGAATTATAACACCTTCACTAACGTGTTTTTTTGAGCTTTGGAGTTTTACCATAACCTTATCACCGTGAAATGCACCGTTAATTGAATCAGGGGAAATGAAAAAATCACCGTCAATATTTGTCACAAACCCAAAACCTTTTGGATTATGCCTGTAAGAGCCTACAAAAACATTTTGATGTATAGCGGCTTCATATCTCCCTTTTTTGCTTTTTATGACAGTTCCTTCCGAACATAGCTCTTCAAGCAATAAAGTGACCTCAGAAAGCCTGTCTTCAGCACCAAGCATTGCCGCAATTTCTTCTGGAAAGTACGGGATTTTTGCCTGCTGTGTCATAAATGCCATAAGTTTTTCTTTTTCGTTCATACCAATACCTCCCATAACCTTAAAAACCGCCTCAATGAGGCGGCTTTACAAGTTAGCTGAATAAGTTTCCGATTATTGTAATCAATTTCGTAATAATACCGGATAAATAAAAAGTTGTCAATGCGAAAATGACTGCAAGCCAAACCGTTAACTTTGATAGAATTCCATTTCTGCTTCTGCTCTTGTTCTTTCCGAAGAAAGTATCTGCATTCCCGCCGCTGATTGCCCCTGATAAGCCGGCATCTTTCCCCTGCTGAGACAAAACAGCAACTATTAAAGCAATTGAAATTACTATATGTAATATAGTCATAACTGTATCCATTGCGCTCACTATTACACCTCCATAATCCATAAATCATAATTCTAAAGTAGTATACCACAAATGCTATATTTTTACAAGTATTTTTTAAATTTTTTTCTGTTTTCAAGCACTATATAAAATAATGCTCCATTTTACACTTAAATATTCGTAAAACATAAAAATTATTTTATTTCAACAGCTTTTTTTGGGCAAAGCTCCTGACAACAGTAACATTTGATACATTTTTTCCGCTCTATTTTAGCTTTACCTTTAATAATTTTAATTGTAGATACGGGGCAACACCTTGCACATTCACCGCAACCAATACATTTTTGTTTAATTATATAAGGCTTCGGTTCAAGCATTTTACCTATTTTACCGCCAAGTATTTTAGGTAACTGTTTCAAAGCACCTCCGGCAGTGGTATCAGGACGAATGAAATCGGATACAAATTTTTTATAGTCATCCCCATCTATATCAAGCTCTTCAACCGAAGAAAACCCGTAACCCGCTTTTACTGCACACTCAAGGGTACCCACCTCGGAATTTTTATAACCCATAATTTCAGCGCAAAGCGTGTCAACGGCAAAAGGGTTTGCACCGCCAATAACAGCTCCAACCTTTTTTTTAGTTCCGCCGGCAGGCCCGTTGCCCTCCATGCAGAAGATAGCATCAACAATATTGATTGTAGGAGCTACTGTACGGCATAAATCATTAAGCATTGTAGCAAAATCATTTTTTCTTGGAAACCTTGCGTGCATTTCTGCTTTTTGAAGACCGGGGATTGTTCCAAACATATTTTTTACAGCCGCTGTCATCTCGCAAAGAGCATGTGTCTTAATCCTGCACAAATTAACTAAAATGTCACAGTCAGCAACGGGATTTATAATACTGAATTTTCCAAGGCTTTTCCCTTCGGATTTTTTTGATTGCCATCCCATATCATAATTTAACTCTGCATCTGTGGCATTGGCAGCATCTTCCATGCCGGTTGTTTTATAAATTGGTTTTATTGTGCCGATATTATAAATTCCGCCCGGGCTGTCAGCAATAGTAATCTTTGCTCCCTTTTGTGCAAAATATGAAGCTGTAATTTCAACAAAAACCGGCTGTGTTGTAACGCATGCATCAGGAGTTTTTCTGGAAAGAAGGTTTGGTTTAATGGTCACCTTCTTTCCTTTAATATCTATACCGTTTTCGCTTATTATCCTGTCCATCATATTTGTTATGATTTCATGCAGTAGCGGAGAATCATAAGAGCTGCATGCTTGTATGTATACTTTATTCGTATTTATTATTTTCCTTTTCATCTTATCACCTTTATTCATTATACTGTCTTTGACCTTTATAGTCAACTAAAAAAAAATAAATTAATTTTCTTATTGACATATTAGAAAAATATGTATATAATACATTTAGTGTCTGAAATTAAAATACACACTATATATTGTGTTTGACGTTTTACATCATTTCAGAAAATGCGAAAAAAGAAAGGACCGAAAAATATGCTTTCAGAAATTATTAAAAGAGATCAGTCTGTTGTCCCCTTTAAAAAGGAAAAAATAGTGCTTGCCATATTCAAGGCTGCTGCCTCCGTGAGCGGAAACGACTTTTCGAAATCAGAAAAATTGGCTGATGAGGTCGTAAAAATTGCCGAGGCGACACATCCTGACGGTGTAATAGATGTTGAGAGCTTACAGGATATTGTTGAAAAAGTTCTCATAGAAAACGGGCATGCAAAAACAGCTAAGGCATACATTTTGTATCGTGAAAAAAGGCGTTCTGCTCGTGAATCAAACGCTTTAATTGGAGCTACAATCAACATGTTTACTGAATACCTCAACGACAGGGATTGGAAAATCAACGAGAATGCAAATACGCAAAAATCAATAAACGGCCTTAACAATTATGTTCGTGAAGCCTTTACCAAAAACTACTGGCTGCATGAAATATACACAGAAGATATCAGAAATGCACATTTATCGGGAGATATTCATATTCATGATTTGGGCTTTTTCGGTCCTTATTGTGCCGGATGGGATCTGCGCCAGATTTTAATGAACGGCTTTGGCGGTGTGCAGGGAAAAGTTGAATCAAATGCGCCAAAACATCTGCGCTCTTTTTTAGGGCAGATTGTAAATTCAACATTCACAACACAAGGCGAAAGTGCGGGCGCCCAGGCATGGTCATCCTTTGATACGTATTGCGCTCCCTTTATCCGTTATGATAATTTAAGCTACAAAACAGTAAAGCAGGCAATTCAGGAGTTTATTTTTAACTTAAATGTTCCAACACGTGTTGGTTTCCAGTGTCCTTTTTCAAATTTAACCTTTGACATAGTTCCTCCAAGAACGTTAAAAGAAGAAAGCGTTATTGTCGGCGGTAAGATTATGCCCGAAAAATATGGTGATTTTCAAAAGGAAATGGATCTATTTAATATGGCATTTTGCGATGTTATGATGGAGGGCGATTCAAAAGGACGTGTGTTTACGTTTCCTATACCTACAATCAATGTTACAAAGGATTTTATGTGGGACAGCCCTGTCATTGAAAAGTTTATGGAAATCACGTGTAAATACGGTATCCCCTATTTTTCTAATTATATTAACTCAGATTTATCACCTGAGGATGCAATGTCTATGTGCTGTAGGTTAAGGCTTGATACATCAGAGCTCAGGAAAAGAGGCGGCGGTCTTTTTGGTTCAAACCCCCTAACGGGTTCAATTGGTGTTGTTACAGTTAACTTGCCAAGGCTTGCATATATTTCAAAGAGTGAATCCGAGTTTCGTACCCGATTATGGCAACAGATGAATATTGCAAAAAACAGCCTTGAAATCAAAAGAAAGGTCATAGAGGCACAGACTCAGGGCGGCCTTTATCCGTATTCGGCAAATTATTTAAAGGATATCAAGGAAAAAACAGGATGCTATTGGTACAATCATTTTAATACCATAGGTCTAATCGGTATGAACGAAGCTTGCCAAAATCTTTTTGGGCGTGATATAGATATTACCACAGAAGACGGTCAGGCATTTGCTATAAGAACGCTTGAATATATGAGAGATGTCATAAAAGACATACAGGACGAAACGGGTCACTACTATAACCTTGAGGCTACCCCTGCTGAAGGTACAAGCTACAGCTTAGCAAAGCTTGATAAAGAAAAATTCCCCGATATTATTACTGCCGGCGAATCTGTTGTGTTTTATTCAAACTCATCACAGCTACCGGTTGGTTTTACCGATGATATTTTTGAAACACTTGATTTACAGGATGAGTTGCAGTCCTTATACACAGGCGGAACGGTGCTGCACCTTTATTTGGGCGAGGAAATAAAAGACACTGAATCTGCAAAAAGGCTTATAAAAAAAGCCTTTACAAATTACAAACTGCCTTATATTTCTCTCACTCCGACCTTCTCTGTATGCAATAACCACGGTTATATAAGCGGCGAGCATTACACATGTCCCGAGTGCGGTGCAGACGCAGAGGTTTGGAGCCGTGTTGTTGGGTATCTGCGACCTGTCCAGAACTTTAACAAAGGGAAAAAAGAAGAATATCAGTTGCGCAAAAAATATGTAATTAAAGAAGAACCGGTATTATGCTGATTTCAGGTCTTATTAAAAGCTCTTTGATTGACTTTCCGGGGCTTATATCCTGTGTTTTGTTTGTACCGGGGTGTAATTACAACTGTTTTTATTGTCATAACCGTTTGTTATTAGACAATACACCCAGTCTGATAAAAGCAGAGGATGTGGAAAAATTTCTAAAAAAACGAACAGGCAAGCTTGACGGTGTTGTGATATCAGGCGGTGAACCTACGCTTCAAATCGGCTTGCTGCCTTATATGAAAATGGTTAAAAGCATGGGTTTTAAGCTCAAGCTTGATACAAATGGGTCAGCGCCTGACATAATAGAGGAAATTTTAGAAAACGGTATATGTGATTATTTTGCGGTTGATTACAAAGCTCCTCAAAACAGGTATAAAGAAATTTGCGGTAACGGTGCAGATGCACAAAAAGTTCTCGATACCATTAATTTGTTGCTTGACAAAAATGCAGATTTTGAGGTGAGGACAACAGTAATTCCTCAGCTTAAACAAGATGATTTAATTTTAATGGCAAATGAAATTCCAAAAGTTTCGAGATATGTTTTAAACAGGTACAGACCGCCTGAAAATTATTTGCCCTGCGATAAGGACCGAGTTTTACAAAAGCCTTATTCACAGTCTCAGATAAATGAATTTAAAAATATTATCCGCTGTATTCAGCCAAATACAGTATAAATCAAAAAAAATAATGCTCTGAAAATGAGCATTATTTTTTTTATTTATTATTGTGCGTTATAAAGACCCTTACTGTCCATATACTGAAATATTGCCTCGCCGTGTTTTTGTTCTTCTTTTTGAATGTGGTTTAAGACATCACGAACTCTTGTATCCTTACATTCAAAAATTGTAGTATCATATGCTCCCGAAACGAATTTTTCCGACATCAACAAATCCGCGCAAATATCCTTGTCAGATAAACTTGTATTATTTGACTGAGAATTTGCAGCACTCAGCTGTTGAGATTGATTTTGCTGTTGATTTGTATCGGGTATTGTACCACTTAATAATTGATTGATTGAGTTTAAATGATTTCTCTCAACCTGTTCATTTGCCTTACAGATTTGCTTTAACTGATTGTCATTTGCCATATTGGCATAATTTGAATACTTTTCAATGCAAACCTGCTCGTGATTTTTCTGATCCTCAAGTAATGTTCTTTCTTTTTGTGTTAATGTAAAATCCAAAATAAACACCTCCTGCTATATTTTAAACATATTACAAGGTTTTATACGTTTAAAAGCAGAATGTATCTGAAATTTTACACATTTGCGTTGTAAATATTCAAAACAGTCTTAATAACGCTATTATGTTAGTCTTCTAAAATTTGCTTAGGTTTCATAAAGAATGCGCCGATAATCATTACCGTAGCGAAAATAATGAGATAATACCATACACGCTCGCCATGTGCATAGTATGCGGCATATACCATAAATGCTGAAGCTAACAATGCAATTAATGGCATGATAAATCTCTTGAATGCGTTCATTTCTTTTGCTTTTAACATATACATAATAAAGATAGGAATGTAAAGCAAATATATGGTTATAATCGGCAGTTCAGAGCTGTCGAAACTGAATTTGCCAAATAAAGGCACTTCTGTGAGGTTTGAACCATAGAAGAAGAAAAGCCAGATAGCACTGAGCAAAACTCCTAACATTGAAGAATTTGTAGCCATATTTGTTTTTGGGTCTACCTGTTTAAAAACAGAGGGATTAGGCCCTCTATTTCTTGCTGCAATAGAATACATTCCGCGTGTACAGCCAAGCATAAGGCCGTTTAACGTACCAAGGCAAGAAATTACTATAAATGCTGTTAGCAGTTTTCCTGCAATAGCTCCAAAAATACCGGTAAAAGCAAGCGAAACACCCTGTGCGCCATTTGCCATTATTTCAGAATTTGAAACGGCACCGGAAAGACCTATGTAGTAAAGGATGTATACAATTACAATAATTAATGCGCCACCTGTCAACGCAATGGGGAGGTTTTTCTTTGCATTATGAAGTTCAGCATTTATGGACGTTGCTATAATCCAGCCCTCATAAGCAAATGAAGTTGCAACCACGGCTGAAAACAAAGCTATGCTTTTAGATGTAACAGGTTCAACTATTTGCGAAAAGTTTTCTGTAATCTGACCATTGGAAACACCCACAATAGTACCTACAATCGCCATTAGAATTAGAGGAATAAGCTTGATTGTTGTAGACGAAACCTGAAATTTGCCTGCAAGAATCGGGCTTAATGCATTAAGTGCATAGATTGCAACAAGAAATAAACATGCCAATGTCATACAAGTTCCGCCCGTGATATCTGTTGAGCCAAAAAGCACCATAGTATATCTTGCGGACAACCATGCTAAAACCGATGTAAGTGTCGGATAGTATATTACCGATAAAAACCAACCGATAAAATAAGCATATCTACTTCCCACAGCTGCTTCCGCATAGTCGACAATGCCATTTACTTTTTCATATTTTGTTGCCATGAAAGAAAAAGCAACAGAACAGATAATCATAACAAGTCCGCCGATAATCCACGCAAGGATACCTATGGTCATATCACCGCCCGTTATGTTATGTATTGCTTCTGCTTTGAAGAATATACCACTGCCTATTACAATACCAATTACCATTGCCATTGCGGTAAACAGACCGTATTTCTTTTTCAACTCATTTTCCAAAATATACACCTCCCAATAATATAGAAACATAATATTGCATAGTTCACAATTTGTCAATACTTTGTATCAATTTTATTAACAATTTTGCCATTTTATTCAAAAAAAAATAACTTTTTTGCAAAAAATAATAAAAAAAATGACGGCAAAAACCGTCAAATTTCTTTTTTTAACTATCTTTTATCTTTGAACACGACCTGAACCGTCACCTTTTAACAGGTTTTCAACTTCCTTTACAGTTACATGATTAATATCACCGGGGATTGTGTGCTTTAGTGCAGATGCTGCTGCTGCAAATTCAGCGGCATCCTCCATTGATTTTCCGGCTATCAGACCATAAATAAATCCGCTTGCAAAAGAATCACCACCGCCGACACGGTCAATTATATGAATATCGTATTTTTTTGTATGGTAAAAGTTTTCACCGTCATAGGTAGCTGCCGACCAGCCATTATCAAAAGCCGAATAGCTTTCACGAAGTGTGGTTGCAATGTATTTGAAACCAAATTTTTCTTTCATTTGGCGAAATACGTCTTTATAACCCTCGACATTGAGCTCACCTTTTGTAACATCGGTTTTGGAGGCTTTAAAACCAAGTGTTTTTTCCGCATCCTCTTCATTTCCGATACAAACATCAACATATTTACACAGTCGTGTCATAACACTGATGGCTTTTTCACTTGTCCAGAGCTTTTTTCTGAAATTAAGATCAATGCTTGTTGTAATGTCCAATTCCTTAGCGGTTCTTAAAAAGTTTTCTGTAATAACAGCGGCATTATCGCTTAAAGCAGGAGAAATACCTGTTGTATGAAACCACGTTGCACCCTCAAGTATTGACTTATAATCAAATTCATCGGGATTAGCTTCAGCTATCGAGGAATGTGCCCTGTCATAAAGAACCTGCGAAGGACGCATTGCAGCACCCATTTCAACATAATATGTTCCTATCCTGTCGCCGCCGCGAACAACATTGTCAGTTTTTACACCATATCTTCTGAGATGATTAATAGCCGCCTGCCCCCATGCGTTATCGGGCAGCTTTGTTACAAATTCACCCTCAAGGCCGTAATTCGTCACAGCAACTGAAACATTGGCTTCGCCGCCGCCGAATGTAATATCAAGGTTATCACACTGCTCAAATCTCTTATACTCCGGAGCAGTAAGCCTCATCATTATTTCACCAAATGTTACTACCTTTTTTGTCATTTTAAATATCCTCCTCATATCAAACAAACAGCTCTGCTGTTTTATTTATTTTATCTTTATATTCTATAAGTACAGGCTTTACAAAACCATCAATATATTCTTCTGTTTGCTCGGCTGAACGACCGATATATAAAGAAGGTTCAAGCACCAAAGAAAGCTCTTCACGGCTCATGCAAAAAAGCTCGTCGGCGGCAATTCTGTCTATAAGGTCACAATCCTTACCTTCACCTTTGACAATCCGTGCAGATTCCATGGAAAGAACTCTTATTCTTTCATGGAGCTGTTGTCTGTCACCGCCCTTTTTAACTGCGTTCATCATAATGTTTTCTGTTGCCATAAACGGCAGTTCACGCATTATCCTCGCATTTATTACTTTAGGATAAACAACAAGACCTTCTGCTACATTCAAATAAATATTTAAAATGGCATCAACAGCTAAAAATGCTTCAGGTATAACAATTCTCTTGTTTGCTGAATCATCAAGCGTTCTCTCAAACCACTGTGTGGAAGCAGTAATTGCAGGGCTTATTGAAAGTGAAATCACATGGCGGGCAAGTGAGCACATTCTCTCTGTCCTCATTGGATTTCTCTTATATGCCATAGCGGAGGAACCAATCTGATTTTTCTCAAATGGTTCTTCTATTTCTTTCAGGTTTTGTAAAAGTCTTATATCATTTCCAAATTTATACGATGACTGCGCTATACAGTTTAGCACATTAATCACTCTACTGTCAAGCTTTCTCGGATATGTTTGTCCCGTTACGGGAAAGACGTCATCAAAACCCATTTTTGCGGCTATTTTTTTATCAAGTGCCAAAACTTTTTCTGAATCATTGTCAAACAGTTCCAAAAAACTCGCCTGCGTGCCCGTAGTACCTTTTGAGCCTAATAATTTAAAGGATTCCATAAGATGCAATATGTCATCAAAATCCATCATTAAATCCTGAATCCATAATGTTGCCCGTTTTCCCACAGTAGTAAGCTGTGCCGGCTGATAATGAGTAAAACCCATCGTTGGCATATTCTTATATTTTATTGCAAAGTCAGAAAGTGCCGAAACTACGCCAAGCAGTTTGTTTTTTATGATTTCAAGGCCTTCATACATAAGTATAATGTCGGTATTATCGCCCACATAACAAGATGTTGCGCCAAGGTGGATTATGGGCTTTGCCATGGGGCATTGTTCACCGTATGCATGAACATGCGCCATTACATCATGCCGCACTTCCTTTTCCCTTTTTTCTGCAACTTCGTAATTAATATCGTCGGCAAATTTTTTAAGCTCTTCAATCTGCTCTTTTGATACGGGAAGACCAAGTTCATTTTCCGCTTCGGCAAGCGCAATCCAAAGCTTTCTCCATGTACGAAACTTTTTGTCCGCCGAAAAAAGATGCTGCATTTCATAGCTTGCGTATCTTGAGTTTAACGGGCTTTCATATACATCTCTCATTTCATTTCTCCTTTTGGTTTTCAAGAATATCTATAACGGCTTTTTTAACTATCGCAGGGTTTGCTCTGCCGCCTGTCATTTTCATAACACTGCCAACAAGAAAACCGGCCGCCTCTTTTTTTCCGGTCAAATAATCTTTTAAAGCACCGGGGTTTTCGTCAAGCGTTTTCTGCACAAGGCATCTTACTTCATTATCGTCGCTTATCTGTTTAAGTGACAGCCTTTCACAAATTTCGGCAGGCTCTCCCCCATCTGTTAACATAACTCTTAGTATTTTTTTTAGAATTTTGCGGTTTATTTCCCCTTGCTCTGTCATTTTCAAAAGGTCTGAAAAGCTTTTTTGGGAAATATTTTTGTTGCCAAGCTCATTTATAAGTGATTTATATTCGCCTGTCAAAACGCTCGCTGTTTGCTGTGGCAAAATTTCTACTCCGAGAGAATATTCAAACAAATTGTTCAATACAGTGTCTTTTGAAATCATATCCGCATCAGATTTTGAAACACCTAAATTTATATATTTCCTTTTTAATTCATCAGGCAATACTGGCATTGCAGATTTTATTGAAAAAATAAAATCTTTCGGAATATGAATTGGCGGAATATCAGGCTCCGGGAAATAACAATAATCCATTGCTTCCTCTTTAGAACGCATCAATATACCTTCCCCTTTTAAATCGTCCCATTTCATAGTGGCGGCATCCACGGTTTCTGATTTTTTATATCTATTAACCTGTCTTGCTTCTTCATATTGGATTGCCCTTGCCGCTGCGCTGAATGAATTTAAGTTTTTATATTCAACCCTTTGATTTAACCCTTGTTTTCCTTTATCCTTAACAGAAATATTAACATCACAGCGAAGGGAGCCTTCCTGCATTTTACAATCGGAAACACCTGTAAATTTTAAAATTGTTTTGACCTTTTCAAGAAATTCCAACGCCTCATCAGCACTGCTCATATCAGGCTCTGAAACAATTTCGATTAAAGGAATACCACATCTGTTATAATCTATAAACGTAAACAAAACATCCTGATCATGCAGTAATTTTCCTGCATCTTCTTCTATATGTATTCTGTTTATTCTTATTTTTTTACTATTTGATAGCTCTAAAAAACCGTTCGTGCATAAAGGCTTTTCAAGCTGTGTAATCTGATATGCTTTCGGAAGGTCGGGATAAAAGTAATTTTTTCTTGCCATAGTGAAAACGGATGATATTTCACAGTTTGTGGCAAGCCCCGCCAAAATGCAAAGCCTTACCGCCTCCTTATTTAACACAGGCAACGCACCCGGCATACCTGTGCAAACGGGACAGCACCTTATATTTGGCTCACCGCCAAACTCATTTTTACACGAGCAGAAAATTTTGCTTTTTGTTGCAAGCTCTGCGTGAACTTCAAGCCCTATTACCGTTTCAAACATGAGTGCCTCCCCCAATACCTTGTTCTAATAGGGCGGCAGCACCAAGTAGCTTAGCATCGCAAAACTTCCCTGCCATAAGCTGAACCCCTGCCGGAAAACCGCTTTTTGTATACCCTGCCGGAACTGATATTGCCGGCGCACCTATAAGGTTTGCGGCAACCGTACACATATCGCTGACATACATATCAACATCCTGTTTTGTCCCAAAAGCCCATGGTTCAGATTTTGAAACAGGGGATAAAATAAAATCATACATAGAAAAAATCTTATTGTATTCAGAAATCAGAGAATTTCTTAAATTCAAGGCTTTATTATAATAATCGTCAATATACCCTGCCGAAAGTGAAAAAGTTCCGAGAATAATTCTTCTTTTTACTTCGCTCCCAAAGCCTTCTGTTCTTGAATTTCTTATTACCTCGTCAGCAGAGCCACAGCCTTCTGCAACATAACCATATCTAACACCGTCAAACCTACCAAGGTTTGAGCTCGCTTCAGCAGATGATAGTATATAATAAGCCTCAAGGAAACAGTCAGCATAAGGTAAATCAATACATTCAACCTCAGCACCTTCACTGGCAAATAGGGATGCAGCCAAAAGAATTTTTTCTTTTGAATACCCTGTAATAAGCTCATAAGGAACTGCAACTTTTTTCCCTTTTACAGAAAAGCTCAATGCATCTGCAAAGGGGATATCTATGTTTTCGGAAGTGGAATCATTTCTGTCATATCGGCAGATGTTTTGTGCAACCAGGGCACAGTCAGGCACGTTTTTCGAAATAATTCCAATCTGGTCAAACGAAGGTGCAAACGCAATAAGCCCATACCTTGAAACAAGTCCATAGCTTGGTTTATAGCCTACAACATCGCAGAAAGATGATGGTTGCCTTACGGAACCGCCGGTGTCAGACCCAAGCGCAAATGCGGCTTCATTTGAAGCCACCGACACAGCACTTCCCGAAGAAGAACCGCCGGGAATCCTTCCACTGCAAAAAGGATTTTTAACAGGCCCGAAATATGAGGATTCAGAGGATACTCCCATTGCAAATTCATCCATATTTGTTTTGCCTAAAACAACACATTCCGAAAGAAGCTCCATTACCTTTGCATTATATACCGGAACGTAGTTTTCAAGCATTTTACTGCCACAGGTTGTTTTAATACCTTTTGTGCATATATTATCTTTGACAGCAAAGGGTATCCCTGCAATATCAGATGTTATTTCGCCCTTTATTCTTGCATTGTCATTTTTTTCAGCTGATTTTTTCGCTTCATCATGCAAAACAGTTATATATGCATTGTTTTCTTTCTGTTCTTCTGTAATCTTTTTTAGATATTCAATTGTAATATCGTATGACGAAAGCTCTTTTTCTCTCATAAGCCGTGAGAGCTTTGCTACACTGAAATTCAGAATACTGCTCATAGATTACTCCAGAATTTTATTTACTGTAAAAAAACCATCAATTGTATTTTGTGCATTACTCAATAATTCATTACGAGGCAGTGAAGCATCTATACTGTCATCACGCAGTGAATCTACTGATACAAAGTTTTCTAAAGCATTTGCATTATCTTTAAAAGCATTGATTTTTCCTGCAAACAAAACAATTCTTTTAAGGCTTTCTTTCATATCTTGCGATATTTTCTCTGATTGAAAACCTGATAGCATTATTGTTTTGTTAATAATTTCATCAGAAATCTCCATATCCACCTCATACTATTTTGCCGCCGGCAAAGCCTTCGTATTCATCAAAGAAAAATTCTACATGTTATCCTTGATATTATACAACTTTTTACAAATAATGTCAATTAAAAACGGCGGTAATTTTACCGCCGCAGTTTATTAATTTTCTCCTGAAATTTCTTCTAAAATTTCTACTGATTCCTTCACATCCGGCTCCGGAACTTGTTCATCTGCTTCGGAAGTAACCTCTGCTGCTTGATTATCCTCTTCGGGAATTTCCTCTGTTGCCTGACTATCCTCTGTTGCAATTTCCTCTGTCGCCTGATTGTCCTCTTCGGAAATAAGTGCACGGATACTAAGTGCAATCTTTTTATCTTCCCAGTTAACATCTGTTATTTTTGCTTCTACTTCTTGTCCAATAGACAATTCATCGGAAGGTTTGCCTATTCTCTTATCGGCAATTTGTGAAATATGAATAAGCCCGTCGATACCCGGCATAATTTCTACAAAAGCACCAAACTGTACAAGGCGAACTACTTTACATGAAACAACATCACCAACGTTAAGCTTTGCTTTTGCTATTTCCCATGGATTGTCTTCAGCTCTTCTGTAACCGAGTGATATTTTGCCTGTTTCACGATTTGCTTCTATAAGGGTTACCTTAATTATATCTCCAACCGTCAAGACATCTGACGGGTGCTTAATATGCGTCCAAGAAAGCTCTGAAACATGAACTAAACCGTCAACTCCGCCGATATCAATAAAAGCACCAAAATTGGTAATGGTTTTTACAACACCTTCGAATTCATTTTGACCCTCAATAATCTTTGCCCAGAATTCTTCTGTTATCTTTTCTTTTTCTTCTACAAGAATATCTTTGACAGAACCTACAATCTTTTTGCGCGCTCTGTTTACTTCACGTAACCTTATGGGAACCTCGTTACCGACAAGTACTGATAAATCTTTAATGTACCTGTCATTTGCCAATGTTGCGGGAATGAAAATCCTTGCTCCGTTAGAAACGGCAATAACACCACCCTTAACGGCTTCAATAATTTTACCTTTAATGTCGCGCTTTTCGTCAAAGGCTTTTTGAATGTTTTCCCATTCCTTCATAAACCTAATCTTTCTGATTGAAAGACCTACTGTTCCCTCAACGTCACTGACGCGATAGACATAGGCTTCGATTTCATCGCCAACTTTAAGTACATCTTCAGGATTTACTGTTGGGTCGTCAGATATTTCCGTGGCGTTAATAACTCCGTCAGCCTTGTACCCAAGGTCAACAAAAACCTCGGTCGGGGTAATACCGATAACTGTACCCTTGACCACATCTCCTGTATTTAAAGTAATAAGCGACTTTTCAAATTCCTCGGCAAAAATGAGTTCATTCTTTGAAACGTTCTCTTCCATCGTATTAAAAACCTCCTTAATTATCCAATCCGGCGCTGATGCCCCGGCTGTAATTCCAATTGTGCCCGCCAGTTTGAGATTATCAAGATCTTCTGCTTTTTCAATGTGATAAACATTATCACAGTTTTCCGACGCAACCTCAAAGAGCTTTAACGTATTCCTGCTTTTTTTGTCACCTATGATAATTATACAATCACATTTGCATGATAATTTATAAGCCTCATCTTGTCTATTTCGCGTAGCATTACATATTGTATCAAAAAACACCATACTTTTGCAAGAGTTTTTTACATTTTTTACAAAATTTTTATATTTTCTTTCATTTGCAGTAGTCTGAGCTACTATGCAAAGATTATCTTCACCTATTATTTCCGAAGAAATTGCATCTTCATCTGATATTACGTAGCTTTTGCCATGGCATCTGCCTTCTATACCTGTAACCTCAGGATGACCCTTATCTCCGAATATTATTATAGTATAACCTTTTTTCGAGTGTTCAGAAACTATTTTGTGAATTTTCTTTACAAACGGACAAGTTGCATCGAAAATTTGTGCGCCTTTTTTTTGAATTGCATTTTCTTCTTCTTCGGAAATTCCGTGGCTTCTTATTATTATTCTGTCACCGCTTTTTATGTCGTCAATACACTCGATAACCTCTGCTCCAAGCTTTTGCAACCTTTTTATTTCATGCTCATTGTGAATCACAGGTCCAAAGGTATAAACCTTGCCTTCAGCTGTCTTTTCCTCTACCATGGAAATCGCCCTTGTGACGCCAAAACAAAAGCCGGCTGTTTTTGCCAAAATTATTTTATTCACAAGCACACAGCCTTTCATAAATCATAAATGCGGTTTAATAAATCTTCTGTTTTTTCGGTAAGCTCGATTTCTTGATTTTTTTCATTTATTTCATATCTTACGGGCTTTCCTATCACCATCTCAATTTTGCTAAAGAACTTATAATTGCCTTTTAAATGAACAGGAATTATAGGTACATCTGCCATGCGGGCAATTCTGATTGTCCCTTTTTTACCCTTTATTCTGATTCCGTTTTTTATTCTTGTCCCCTCAGGAAAGATACAAAATGTGTTTCCTGCTTTTAGGTGCTCCACTGCATTGATAAGTGTCTGAGCATCCCTCAACCCCCTGTTAATGGGAATTGCACCAAGAGATTTGAGAAGGACGCCGATAATTTTTATCTTAAAAAGCTCTTGCTTGGCAAGAAAACTTATATATTTGTCTTTAATAAAAGCCGCAATAATAACAGGGTCATGAAAAGCGAGATGATTAGATGCAATAATACAACCGCCTTTTTGGGGTATGTTCTCAAGCCCTGAAATTTTAAATTTATAAAACAATTTGTAGAAAAGCCTCAAAGGAGGCCTTAAAACATCAATTAACTTCATATCCCGTTTCCTTCTTTACTATTGAAGTAATTTCATTTACAACTTCATCAAATGATTTTTGTGATGTATCCACCATATACGCATCGTCAGCACATTTTAGGGGGGCAAACTTTCTCTCACTGTCATTTTTATCCCTGTACATCATATCCGAAAGCACTTCTTCAAAAGGAACATCCTGTCCCTTTTCCATAAGTTCTAATTTTCTTCTTTCAGCCCGTACCTTGACATCTGCTGTGAGAAATATTTTTACATCGGCATCAGGCAACACATAAGTTCCAATATCCCTGCCGTCCATAATAACATTTTGCTGTGCTGCAATTTTCCTTTGAAGGTCTACAAGCTTTAGCCTGACCTCCGGTATAACAGCAACATCCGAAGCGCCAACGGATACTTCAGGCGTTCGGATTTTATCGGTTACATCAGCACCGTTTAAATACACAAAAAGCGTATCTGTCTTTTTCACCATATTAATTTCAATATTGTCAAGCAAGCTTATAACGCTTTCTGATGACTTTGTATTACCACCGTTATTTAAGACATATAATGCAACGGCACGGTACATAGCTCCTGTATCTATATATAAAAGCCCAAGCGCCGATGCAATCTTTTTTGATACGGAGCTTTTGCCTGCACCGGCAGGACCGTCAACAGCAACTTTTATTGTATTCATACAAATCTCCTATCTCCTATATTACTCTATGCCCTACGGAAACGGCCATTTCGTTTAGATGAAGAAGCCCTATGCCAAAGAAAATACATACACAAACATGGTCACTATATCGTGCAATGCCTATTTTACCGCCTACATTTAAGCCGATTGCTTTATTTACAATCTGGGAGAGTGCCTCCCTTGCCGCACCTGCAACAGCACCTTCTTCAGTATGAGTGCTTTCAATAAGACCTTCTCGTTTAGCCGCAATCACAGTACGCTCAATCACTTTATTTACAGAAGAAATAAATTCTCCGCCAAAATCAATTGCTGCAACGAGAATTCCCATTTCTCTGTATTTAATCTTTAATGCTTCTTCTGATTCCCTGTCAGGTGAAATGGCTAAATTTACAGACGCAACGCAAATATCCTTACTACCGAATGTACTCATAATAATCTCCATTCCGCCGCCCCACGTCGACACGAATATTTATGAACAGGCTCTTATCGTGGGGCAAGGAATGATAAGAGATTATTTCGCGCATCGCCGTTTCACCATAAAGGCGAAAATTTCGGCGGTGCACATATTCCGCCGGAGGCAAAACGTGATTTTTCACGTTGACCTCCGTATCTATAAAGCCATATTTTTGCCGGCTGTGTATCCTGTTGAATATGCAATTTGCAGATTATAGCCGCCGGTGAGTGCGGAAACATCAATAACCTCACCTGCAAAATATAATCCTTTTACTATTCTGCTTTCCATGGTTTTTGGGTTAATATCATCAACTGATACACCACCTGCTGTCACAATAGCTTCTTCTATTTTACCAAAGCCTTTGATTTTGACTGTAAAATTCTTTAAAAGCATACAAAGGTTTTTTCTTTCCGTTTTAGAAATTTCGCCCGCATTTTTTCTTTCATCTATGCCTGATAACAATACAACAGTATTTATTAGGCTTTTAGGCAGTAAATCATCAAGCGAATTTATAAAATCTCTTCTGGAATACTTTTCAAAGTCCCTCAAAATTCTTTTGTCAAGCTCATCATCCGATAATGCAGGTTTTAAATCAATCACTGCTTCATATTCTTCATCTTCCATAAAACAGCTTGCCGACAATACAACTGGACCGCTTATTCCGAAATGAGTAAACAACAGCTCACCAAAATCACTGTAAATCAGTTTGCCCTCTTTTATTATCTTAAACCCTATATTTTTTAAAGCAAGCCCCATTAAATCCTTGCAAAAAGCATCAGATGATTCAAGCGGAACGAGCGAAGGTTTTGGATTTATTATTTTATGCCCCAGCCTTTGCGCTATTTTAATGCCATCACCAGTACTGCCTGTAACAGGATAGCTTAAACCACCTGTTGCAATCAACACCTTATCAGCTTTAAATTTATTATTTGCAACTATGCCTGTCACAAAACCGTCAGAAACTACAACATCTGTGGCACGTTCCCTTATTATTTTAACACCGAGTTTTCTAATATAATCCGCCAGCGCATTAACAACCGTATGTGCATTGTCACTTTCCGGAAAAACCCTTAATCCTCTTTCTACCTTGGTTTTAACCCCTATATCTTCAAAAAAATTAATTGCATCATAATTGTTAAAATTATTGAAAGAGCTGTATAAAAATTTTGGATTTGAAGTTACTTTATCAAGAAAATCATCGCCGGCATTTGTAATATTGCATCTTCCCTTCCCCGTAATTCTCATTTTCTTTCCGAGAATGGGGTTTTTTTCAAACAGATAGACTGATGCACCGTTTTTCGCGGCAAACGCAGCAGCCATCATACCTGCAGGCCCGCCTCCTATTATTAGGGCATTCATTGGTTTCTCCTTCTCAATACAAAAAATATTCTTTCTGACTTTTCGGAAGGTTCATCAAAAGTAAACTCATCAAAAACTCCGAGGACTTCAAGACCGGCAGTTTTTGCAAATTCCACTATATCTGAAATTTTATAAGCTCTTTGCACTTGATCTTCGTTGAATCTTTTATATAAATTTCCACACTTTTCAAAAAAAGTGAGGTTCATTGTCAATAAATCATCCTCAAAAAAGTTTTCCCACGTATAGAAAATATCATCATCATCAAATACAAAAGTATTGTTTCCCAAAATCACAGAAAGTTTATAATAACTGCTTATATCAAAAAAATATAAGCCTCCATAATTTAGGTAGTTATTTACAAGCGAAAATACCTTTTTGACTAAATTTTCATCCTGTATGTAATTAATACAGTCAAGCGAGCTGTAAATCACATCAACTGTACCATAAAGCTCAAACTCTGTCATATCCTGATTGATATATAAAATATCCTGATTTTTATTTTTTGCTATATCGAGCATTTGTGGCGAGCGGTCAATCCCTATCATATCGAACCCTTGTTTATGCATAAGGTCTGTCAGTGTTCCCGTACCGCAGCCAAGGTCAGCAATAAGCTTTGGCGAAACAGAGTATTTTTTTAAAATACTTTTGTAATAATCTACAAACCTATTATAATCCATATCTATGAGGCTGTCATAAAATTTTGAAAATTCATTATACATTACAATCTTTTAAGAACAGTTTTATAACCGTCCGCACCTTTTTTATTAAGATAATTTGAAACTCTTGAAATGGTTGCGCTGCTTGCACCTGTCAATGCTACTATTTCATTGTATCCGCGTTTTTCAGATAAAAGAATTGCAACTTTAAGCCTTTGTGCCATAGCTGATAATTCCAAAGGAGTACATAAATCAAACAAAAACTTTTCAACTTCTTTTTCATCCTTCAAAAGTGTAAATGCTTTATATAATGTTTTCTCCTGCTCTATAAGTTCTCCGAGCTTCATCAATTATCCTCCTGATAATTAAGCAACCTTTCCATCAGTTTTAACTTTTCCTCTGAATTGTTACTGTTATAAAAGGTTACTCTGCCTGCATTTTTATGATTATTTAATAGGCCCTTTTCAAAAATTCTCCTGTATGTTTCACTTGCAGTACCAATGCCACCGTCAAATATCAAAATATTTTTCCCCAGCGCCCTAAGTATTGATTTTTTTATAAATACATAATGTGTACAGCCTAAAACCACAGAATCAATCTGAATATCTCTATATGGTAACAGAAGCTTTTCAAGAAAACTATCAAGCTCACTGCCCGAAACCTGACCTTTTTCGATGATTTCAACAAGACCAGGACATGGCTTCGGATATATTTTAGCATCACCCTTATACATTTCCATCAGGCGACAAAATTTATCATTTTTTAATGTAACCGGTGTAGCCATAACAAGAATATTTGAGTTTTTTTTGTGTAAAGCAGCCGGTTTTATTGCAGGTTCAACACCAATTACGGGTATTTCAGGGTACAGCATCCTTATGGTTTTAGCGGCAACACTGGTTGCTGTGTTACATGCAATAACAACGGCTTTTGCACCCTTTGAAAGCAGAAATTTCGTATTATCAAGTGCTAATTTACAAATTTCTTCTTCAGTTTTCATTCCATAAGGAGCATTATATGAATCGCCGAAATATAAAAAATCTTCATTCGGCATCTTTTTTACAAGCTCACTCAACACAGTTATTCCGCCTATTCCGGAATCAAAAACACCAATAGGTTTTGTACAATTATTCATATATTTGCCTCTTTATTTATTATTTTGCCTTAAATATTCATAAAGACAAACAGACGCCGCCACAGCAGCATTTAGTGACTCTGCTCCGCCCGGCATTGGTATTGTAAATAATCTGTCGGATAGTTGCAAAAGGGGCCCTGTGACACCGTCACCCTCATTTCCTATTACAAAAGCACAGTTTGTATCAATAGACAAATCATATAAAGACACGGAATCCTCCGCAGGCATCCCCGAATAAATTGAAACACCGGTTTTCTGCAAAGCATCTATCGCCTCAATATCGGCATAAAGCACCGGCAACGCAAAAACACTTCCCATCGAAGAACGCACGGTTTTCATGTTATAAGGATCAACCGAGCCGCGTGTCAAAATAACCGCCGAAGCACCCACTGCATGTGCTGTTCTTATAATAGTACCCAAATTGCCAGGGTCTCTGACGTTGTCGCATATAACAGATACACCGTTTTTTATTTTCGAAAGACTGTATAAAGGCATTTTTGCTGTTGCTATTATTCCTTGCGGCGACTGGGTATCCGCAATTTTGTCAAATAAAGGCGCAGTAATTGTAAAAATATTGTCAGCGGAAGGCATTTTACCTTTATATCCTTCCTTAATATAAATGGACTCAATATTTGCACCGAAACGGACGCTATCGCAAATAAGCCTTTCTCCCTCAAGAAAAACAAGCTGCACTTTTTCTCTGACAGTTCTTTTTTTCAGAGAAGAGAGTAATTTAATTTTATTATTTGATGTACTCTTTATATACATTGTTTCACCAACGTCAAAAAAGGGGGACCGAAACTATGTCCCCCTAAAAATTTTTGATTAACGGCTTGCCTTTGATTTTTCGACAAGTGCCGTAAAAGCTGTCGGATCATTAATAGCAATTTCAGAAAGCATTTTTCTGTTTATCTGAATATCAGCTTTTTTAAGACCATTCATAAATGTAGAATAATTTATTCCGTTCATCTTTGCAGCGGCGCTGATGCGTGTAATCCAAAGCCTTCTGAAATCACGTTTCTTGTGTTTTCTTCCGATATATGCATATACCAATGACTTCATAACTGCTTGGTTAGCTATTCTGAAATTTTTTGATTTAGCGCCTCTGTAGCCCTTTGCGAGCTTTAAAACTTTATTACGTCTTTTTTTAGTGTGCATTGCACCTTTAACTCGTGCCATTCGTTACCCCTCCTTATTTGTACGGTAAAAGCTTTTTAATTACTGCGGCGTTTGGAATTGATGCGTATGAAACCTTACGCAGCTTTCTCTTCCTCTTGGAAGATTTTTTAGTCAGTATATGGGTTTTATAAGCATGACCTCTTTTTATTTTACCGTTTTTTGTAAGCGAAAAACGCTTAGCACTGGCTCGGTGTGTCTTTAATTTAGGCATAATAGTACCCTCCTTAAGATTATATTTATTTAAAGCATTAGCTTAAAATACTTATTGTTTTGGTGATATAAACATTGACATATTTCTGCCCTCAAGTTTTGGCGCTTTGTCAATATTGCCTACTTCTTTAACAAAATCGGCAAACTTAAGTAACACATTTTCTCCGAGTGAAGAATGACGAACTTCCCTACCTCTGAATCTGACAGAAACTTTGACCTTATCACCGCTCCCAAGGAATTTTATTGCATGGTTGCCTTTTGTAATAAAATCATGTTCATCAATATTGGGTGAAAGCCTTACCTCTTTAATGGCAACCACCTTTTGATTTTTACGGTTTTCTTTTTCCTTTTTTGCAGCCTCAAACTTATATTTACCATAATCCATAACTCTGCATACGGGTGGATTAGCATGAGGGGCAATCTTTACAAGGTCAAGATTTTTACCAAAAGCTATTTGCTGAGCTTCCTTTACAGGCATAACACCTAACTGAGAACCATCACTGTCAACGAGGCGGACTTCCTTGTCACGGATTTCCTCATTAATCATCATTTCTTTTCCTATGTCAAAACACCTCCAAAAATTTTTACAAAAAAAATGCGCACAACAAGCGCACAACCAAAAAAGGTTATTTACCATTTAAACTTATGTCTAATGGTGAGAGCTGTGCTCTGCTTGTTACTAAAACAGTATACATTAAAAACCATATA
>CAZUVQ010000006.1:9355-32439 GCA_964623915.1 uncultured Oscillospiraceae bacterium | reverse complement strand
ATAATGATATAATAAACATTAATTGTACAAATTATTTATTTATATAGAATAAAAACAATTATATATGAAGGCATAGAAAATACAATATATAGTGTAAATTATAAAGTTACACACAATTTACAAAAAATAAGTATTGCAAATATTACTTATAAGTAATATAATACTAATACAGAAGGTGCTTCGTGGATATAATACGATTATCAGATTTTAAAAGGATTTATCAAGTTACTGCATATCAAAAAGAATTAACAAAGGTTTTAAATGGGTTTGGAGATAGTGATTTTATAAGTTGGTATCTTACTCAGTTAAGGCTTTTAGATGATACTGAAATCAATTTTATAAGTGAATTTGAAAGAAGATTTGAATATTTTGGTGATGGCTTATACGGAATAACATACCGTCATAAGAAAAAGAATATTAGAATACTGTTCACTATAAGTAAAGCCAAACAAATTGTTATATTGCTATGTCCGTTTGATGAAAAGAATAAAAGTGATTATAAGAAAAACTTTGAAAAAGCCAAAAAAAGAATTAAAGAAATAAGGGAGTATCTATTATGAAATCAATAACTATGAAAGAAATGTTTCCTTCTCTTACTGATGCACAAATGTATGCAAGTGAAATGAAATATGATATATCTAAAGCCATTTATCTTAAGCGAAAAGAAAAAAACATGTCTCAAAAAGAATTTGCAAAATTTATGGATGTTTCTCAAGGTATGGTTTCAAAATGGGAGAGTTTTAATTATAATTTTACTATTGATTCCATCTCAGAAATATTCAGCAAATTAGATCTAAAATTAAAAGTTTCCATAGAATCTGATATAAACAATTATAAAATTGCATCAACTGAGCATTGCAAGAATATAACAAATTGGAAAGATGTTATCCAGATGCCTTTTAACAACTATAATATAGAAAAGGCGGTGTAATACATATGGATGTAAAAAATTCAATGTCAGATTTTCAGTTTATAGGTAATACAATTAAAAAACTGGAATTATATAATAATTATATTTCTTTAAATGATGTGAAAGAATTAAATAAGTGTATTAATGTAGACTATAAAATAGATGAAATTGACGATGATGCTGATGAAAAGTATGTATATGGAACACTAACATTATTTATAGATGTTGATGTTTCAGAAGGTTTGCATTTAAATATGGATATTCAGGGATGTTTTAAGGCATCACAAGAAACAAGCAAAGAAGAATTTAATAAAATGTTATCAATAAATGGTTGTGCGGCTCTTTTTTCAATAGCCAGGTCAATTATTGTTAGTGTAACATCCCAATCATTAGTGCAAGGAAGTATATTATTACCAATGGTAAATATTTTTAATTTAAGGAAGGAAAAACTTGAGCTTGAAAAAGAATAAACTTTTCAAAGGATAATATACTAAGGAGCTTAACAGCTCTTTTTTATTTAGCAAATATTATCCATGTAATTTGAAAAGCTATCTGCACATACTAATAAAAAAGAATCGGGGAGAAAATAAAGGTGGAAGAATTATTTTTAAAAATGAAAGACGGCATTATACCATTAAACCAGGATATAATTAGTAAATATAAACTTAAAGAGGGTACATTATCTCCATTTAGCAATTGTCGTATTGTTAATAAGAACGGCAACTTCAATATGGAAAAGCAGGAAAAAACCAAGAAAACGATTGAACCACAGGTGGCTGATACAGTAGTATTTACAACGTCTGAAGCAATAGATATAGCACAGGGAGTAGATTCAGAGTAATGACTTTGTCATTACTTGAAAGAAAAGCACGCCTATGGCTACCACTTTTCTTTCAAAACAAGGGCTTACGTTCGCACGGCGCTCACCGCGCCAGCCCTTGATAGGAGCTAAATTCGAGGCACATGTCCCCGAATTTAGCGACTTTTATTTAAGGGGCTTTTCGCCCCTTAACAACCCCGCTTTCTGTAAATCGATGGTTTGTCAGCGGTCAGAATGAGCCCCTAAAAGAGGCTCATTCTGATTCTTTTTAATATTTTATTTAAAGCTTTATCTATTTCTATAAACTCGTTCTTTTTCTGTGCTCCAGTTAGTGATAATTTGTGTTCCTTTACACATTCTGAAATAAAATCCTTGTATTCTTTTTTGATTTCTGATATTCTTTTTTCAACTGTTTTAGGGTTTGTATTGTCTTCTGTTTTAATCGAAATTTGAAGTTCTGTAATTCCCTTACCAGAGTTTTTGCTTAGATTATTTGTACTTTTATTTGGCATAGAAATTTTGGTCCCTCCTTTTCGCTTTTCATTTTTAGCTCTTTAAAAACTTATAATACATTATGCGAAAAAAACATAGTATAAAATGGGGTATTCATTTTTCATACAGTGCATAAATAAAAAAAATTAAGTCTTTACAAATAATTTATCATGTTATATTATAGAATTATATCACACATTTTTGGCAATGGTTTTAAATTATGCTTAAGAAATGATTAATTTTTCTTTAGATGAGGGATGATTATGACAAAAAAACATACGCATAACGTAATATTGCTAATTTCAAGTTTTTTTATATTATTTTCAATCAATACACTAAGTTTTGCTGAAACAGAAAAAAGGCAAAATGCGATAAATGGCATAATGGATTTGTCTGGCTTTGATTGGGAGCTAAATGATTATGTAAATTTAAATGGTCAGTGGGAATTTTATTGGGAGCAGCTGTTAGACCCGGAGGACTTTAAAAATAATGAGGTGCCGGATGAAAAGAACTATATTTCATTACCAAGAGCATGGAATAATTATGAAGTAAATAATAAAAAGCTGAGTAGTGATGGCTATGCCACTTATAGGCTTACGATAAAAAATGCAGGGAATAGTGTTTCGGGGATTAAAATTCCCAGAATTTTAACTTCTTATAAACTCTTTATAAACGGTGAGTTGATTTCATCTGCGGGGAAGGTGTCTGCGGACAAAAATCAAATGGTGCCTCAATATTTAACAAGCGTAAAATATTTTCGTCCCGTCAGCGACAGCATAGAAATTATTGTTCAGGTTGCAAATTTCAAACATCGTAGTGGCGGGATATTAGAAAATATAAAACTAGGTACTGCTGCTAATATTAGCAGGATACATAGCAATAATATAGCGTTTGAGCTTTTTTTGTTCGGAGGCCTTTTTTTAATAGGATTATATCATATTATTCTTTTTATATATAGACCCAAAGGCAGGGTTAACCTTTATTTCGGGTTATTTTCAATTTTGATAAGTGCTAGAACATTATTGGTAGGCGAAATTTATTTTATACAATTGTTTCCGGGATTTAGTTGGGAAGTAGCTCACAAAATTCAAACACTTTCGTACTACATAGGTATACCATTATTCATTTTTTATCTAAATCAGGTTTTGCCGCTGGATTCATTTAAAAAAGTTAATAAGCTTATTTGTTATTTTGCATCTGCATTTACACTTTTGGTTTTACTAACGCCCGCAAGGGTTTTTACATGTTTTAATCCTTTATATCAGTTTTTTTCGTATTTAGTATTTATGTATATCATATACATTTTGATTGTGTCTTGCTGTAAAAAAAGAGAAAATTCATTTGTAATGGCGCTGGGTGCCGCATTGCTTATCGTAACTGTCGTAAATGATTTAATTTTTCTCAGTACTGCATATGCTGGGTCAAATAATTATTTATTAAAAAAGATTGTAAGCAAAGGAAATTTATCATCACTTGGGTTGTTATTGTTTGTTTTTTCGCAGTGTCTGATACTTGCAAGGAACTGTTCTATTAGTCATTCAAAAGTTGAATTATTGAAAAATAAATTGAAACAAACAAATTTAAGGCTTGAGGAAAAGGTTTTAGAACGGACAAATGAATTGGAAAACTCAAGAGACGAACTTGAAAAGGCATATGAAGTTGTATCCAAATCCGATAATTCCTTAAAAAATTTAACACAAAACATTTCGCATGACCTACGTACACCGTTATCAGCCATAAAGGGCTATGTAGATGCAATATTGGATGGGCTTGTAAAGGAACCCGAGCAACAGAAAAAATACCTGATAAAGGTTAATGAAAAGGTAAATTCTCTAAACAGCATGGTACAGGATTTATTAGATTTATCTCTATTACAATCCCGAAGATCAAAGTTTAATTTCAAGCAAATATCAATAGGTGCATTTACAAAAATCATTAAGGGTAAGTATTCTTTATATATGAATAATGAAAATGTGTTATTTAAATTTACTTATTCTGATGAATTCAGTGAAGCCAATTTGTCAAATTTATATTTAGTTGTAGATATTTTGAATATAGAGCGCGTTTTTGATAATCTTATTGATAATGCAATTAAATACACACGGGAAAGAAAAAAAATTGAAGTAAGCTTTGATTTCACACCAGATAGGAAGTACCTTGAAGTTAAAGTTTCAGACAATGGGATAGGTATTTCCGAGGAGGATTTGCCATATGTTTTTGACCGCTCATATATGGTTTCAAAATCAAGGCTTGATAACAACAGTAGGGGATTGGGGCTTTCAATTGTCAAAGAAATAGTCGAAAGCCATGACGGGAAGGTCTTTGCTGAAAGTGAACTTTCAAAAGGAAGTAATTTTTTCTTTACTTTGCCTGTATGTACAAAAAAGGAAGAATAGCTGATTAAAGTTTAAGGAGGGGTAAAATTGGCAAGAGAAACAATATTGGTAGTTGACGATGATGAGGACATAAGAGAAATAATATGTATGTACTTATTGAATGAAGGATATAAAATATTTTCAGCGAAAAACGGCAAGGAGGCGTTGGAAATTGCCCAAGAGAAAACCCCCGATTTAGTTATTTTAGATATGATGCTGCCTGACTTAGATGGGATAGAAGTTTGCCAGGAGCTACGTAAAAATACAACAGTTCCAATAGTATTTCTGAGTTGCAAATCCACACCCGGCGACAAAACAATAGGTTTGATTGCCGGGGGTGATGATTATATGGGAAAGCCCTTTGATGCAAATGAATTGTTGGCGAGGGTGAAGGCACACTTGCGCCGAAATCGAATTATTGAGGGTATAACTAACACAAAAACACCAGGCAAAACTATATCATATTTAGGGTTAAAAATCGATTTAGACCGTTATTATGTATCAATAAATGAAGAAGAGGTTTTACTTTCACCGAAGGAATTTAAATTATTAGTTTTTATGGCGAAAAATCCCAATAAGGTCTTCACTAACGAGCAATTATATAAATTAATATGGGAAACAGAGAGTTTTGGCGATTACAGAACATTGATGGTTCACATCAGCAATATCCGTAAAAAAATTGAACCGGACCCTAAAAACCCCACATTTATTTTAACGGTAAAAGGTGTCGGGTATAAATTCTGCGATATCTAAAATGCCACAGTTTTCAAAAACCAAAACAAATTTTTTATTGCCTATTGACTTTAGCACGCTAATGTGATAACATAATAAATCAATAAAGTGTTTCGGAGGTTGTAATGGACATTTTCAAATCAGAAAAACTTGATATTTTCTTTGAAGCAATATTATCTTTAGAGAATAGGGAAGAATGTCAGAAATTCTTTGAAGATATTTGTACTATTAAAGAATTAGAAGATATTTCAATGCGTTTAAAGGTTGCAATAGAATTAAAACGTGGAAAAGTATATAATGAAATTGTTAAAAAAACAGGGGCGAGCACAGCGACCATAAGCCGTGTAAACAGATGCCTTTCATATGGCAGTGGAGGGTATAATATAGTTCTTGACAGGTTAGGAGAAATGCCATGAATTTAAATGAATCGGTTATAAGGATTGATGAGAAAGCAATATTTGATTTGAGGTCTCTTTACCGGAAATACGGGTACACTCAATACAAAATGAGCAAGTTTGAGGAATACGATTTTTATGTGAGAAACAAAGATTTTCTGACAAGCGACAGAGTAATTACTTTTACAGATACAAATGGCAAGCTTATGGCGTTAAAGCCGGATGTTACCTTTTCAATTATTAAAAACACAACTGATATAAAAGGTTATGTACAAAAGGTATATTATAACGAAAATGTATACAGGGTTTCAAAGGGAACCAATGGTTTTCGGGAAATAATGCAGACAGGTCTTGAGTGTATTGGCGATACTGACCTTTATAATATTTGTGAGGTGCTGCAGCTTGCGACAAAAAGCCTTGATATAATAAGTAATAATTATATTCTTGATATATCTCATATGGGTTTTATTGAAGGCCTTCTTGACGAGATTAATATAACAGCGGAAGAAAAAGAAGCTGTTTTAAAATGTCTGTGTGAAAAGAATGCCCACGAAATTGATAATATTTTAAAAGATAAAGGGTCAAAAATCAGTAGCCTTACAAAAGCATACGGCAAGGCCGACGATGTTATAGAAAAGCTGAAAGCATTAAGCATTAATGAAAAAACAGAAACTGCTTTGTATGAGCTGCAGGCCATAAGCAAAAGCTTTAAAGAAAACAAAATGTATGAAAACATTCGCCTTGATTTTTCAGTTATAAATAATATGAATTATTATGACGGGATAGTTTTTCAAGGTTTTATTGACAAAATACCGACAGGTGTTCTTTCCGGAGGACAATATGACAAACTGATGCATAAGATGGGCAAAAAAGCAGGTGCCATAGGTTTTGCCGTTTACCTTGATTATTTGCAGAGGTTTAATATAAACAGCAGAGAATATGATGTTGACACTCTTATTATATATGATGAGAAAACAGATATTGAGCTTATCAATAAAACTGTAAGAGAATTAACAAAAAAGGGCGAAATTGTAATGGCGCAAAAGTCAGCCCCGCAAAATATAAAATACAGGCAAATTCTGAGCCTTCAGGAGGCGGAAAAATGATAAACATTGCACTACCTAAGGGGAGGCTTGGCGAGAAGGTTTATAAGGTTTTCGAAAACGCCGGATTTCCATGCCCTGCCATTTTAGAAAACAACCGCAAACTCATTTTTGAAAACGAGAGCCTCGGCATACGGTATTTTTGGGTTAAACCTTCAGACGTTGCAATATATGTAGAACGAGGAGCTGCTGATATTGGTGTAGCCGGCAAAGATATTCTGTCAGAGTATGAACCGGACGTATATGAGCTTATGGATTTTCTGATAGGCAATTGCCGAATGGCGGTTGCCGCAAAAAAAGGGTTTAGGGATGATACACAAAGAACCTTGCGTGTTGCCACAAAATTCACAAATATAGCAAGGCAATACTACGCAATGAAATGCCGTGATATTGATATTATTAAGCTAAACGGTTCAATTGAGCTTGCACCCATACTTAATTTGTCAGATGTCATAGTGGATATAGTTGAAACGGGAAAAACGCTTTATGAGAACAACCTTGAACCAATTGAAACTATATGCGAAATCAGTGCGAGGCTGATTGCAAATAAAGCATCATTTAAGTTCAAAGGCAACGAAATAGAAAAGCTTTGCGTCGGCTTGCGATGTGAAATGGGGAATAAAAATGATTAAAATAATAAAATACAGTGAAATTTCAGATAAAGAAATTATTGTGCGAAAGCCCGCTATTGATAATGTTGAAAAAGTTGTATCGGATATTATAGAAAATGTAAAAAAAAGCGGGGATAAAGCCCTGCTCGAATATTGCAAAAAATTTGATAAAGCAAATCTTAATTCTCTTGAAGTAACAGATAAAGAGATAGAAGAAGCACTTTGCAGTGTTGAGGAAAAGTTTTTTGAAGTACTAAAAAAAGCGTCAGAAAACATTAAAGATTTTCACAGAAGACAGATAAGAAACAGCTTTATTATAAATGAAAAAGATGGGATAATAACCGGTCAGAAAATTATGCCCCTAATAAGAGTTGGGCTTTATGTCCCCGGTGGAACTGCCGCATATCCGTCATCTGTTTTAATGAATTGTATTCCTGCAAAGCTTGCCGGTGTCAGGGAAATCATTATGGTAACGCCTACCGTAAATGGTAGGGTTGAGCCGGTTATTTTATCAGCCGCCAAAGTTGCCGGTGTTGATAGGATATTTAAATTAGGCGGTGCTCAGGCGGTGGCGGCGCTTGCGTATGGAACGGAGTCTGTTCCCCGTGTAGACAAAATTGTTGGGCCCGGCAATGCCTATGTTGCCGAGGCGAAAAGGCAGGTTTTCGGTACGGTTGGTATTGATATGATAGCAGGCCCCAGTGAAATCCTTGTTATTGCAGACAAAACCTGTAACCCTAAAATAGTTGCCGCCGATATGCTCTCTCAGGCTGAACACGATAAACTGGCAAGTGCAGTGCTTGTCACTGATAGCGTGGAAAGTGCAAATAAGGTTTCAGTGGAGCTTGAAAAACAGATACCACTTCTGCAAAGAAAAGATATTGCCCGTGAATCAATAGACAAAAACGGAAAAATAATAATTGTTGATAATATAAAAACAGCAATTTCAATATCAAATGATATTGCTCCCGAGCATCTTGAAATATTCATGGATAACCCATTTGATTATCTTGACGGGATAGAAAATGCCGGTTCGGTTTTCCTTGGAAAAAACTGTCCCGAGGTGTTGGGGGATTACTTTGCAGGCCCTAATCACACCTTGCCCACAAGCGGCACAGCCCGTTTTTCAAGCCCCCTGTCGGTTGATGATTTCATAAAAAAAATGCAGTACACCTATTACACAGAAAGCGCGCTGTCGTCCGTTGCGAAGGATATAGAATTTTTTGCAGAAAAAGAAGGGCTCACGGCACATGCAAAAAGCGCAGCTGTAAGATTTGAGGGAAAAGATGAGTAGATTTTTAAATAAAAAATATGAAAAACTAAAATCCTATACTCCGGGCGAGCAACCAAGAGATATGAAGTATATAAAACTGAATACAAATGAATCGCCTTTTCCGCCCTCACCATTGGTTGCAAAAGCAATAAACAGTAAAGAAATATCGATGTTACAGCTTTATCCAGACCCACAGTGCGGTGAGCTATGCGAAAAAATAGCGGAGCTTTATAGCGTGAAACAAGAAAATGTTTTTGTGGCGAACGGGTCAGACGATATTTTGAATTTTGCTTTTATGGCATTTTGCGGTGACAGAAAAAAAGCTGTGTTCCCCGAAATTAGCTATGGTTTTTATAAGGTTTTTTCTGATTTGCACAATATAGAATATACAGCTGTCCCCATGATGGAGGATTTATCTGCCAATTATAAGGATTATTGCAAAGATAAAGGCTTTGTGGTGATAGCAAATCCAAATGCCCCAACGGGAATTGCGCTTTCTGTATCTGAAATAGAAGAGATAGTAAAAAACAATCCGCAAAACGTTGTGCTGATTGATGAGGCATACGTTGATTTTGGGGCAGAAAGCTGTTATCCTTTGATAAATAAATATGATAATCTCTTAGTTGTAAGTACCTTTTCAAAATCCCGTTCCATGGCAGGGGCAAGGCTAGGGTTTGCGTTCGGGCAAAAAGAGCTGATTGACGATTTGAACAAATTAAAGTACTCCACAAATCCCTATAATGTTAATAGATTAACGCTTGCGGCAGGCGTTGCGGCAATTTCAGATAATGATTATTATATGGATAACTGTAAAAAAATTATAAAACTGAGGGAATACGTAACAGAAGAACTTTCAGAGCAGGGTTTTGATGTTATCCCTTCAAAAGCAAATTTTCTGTTTGTAAAAAACAAAAAACTCGAGGGAGAATTTTTGTATTCCGAGCTTAAAAAAAGAGGCGTTCTTGTGAGGCATTTCAGCGATGAAATTATAAAAGATTACATTCGTATTTCCATAGGCTCAAAAGATGATATGGATGTTTTATTGGAAATAACAAAAATAATTATAAAAATGGGTGATATTTATGAGAATTAGTGAAATTAACCGTAAAACCACAGAAACAGATATTGTCGTAAAATTAAATCTTGACGGTAGCGGTAAGGCGGATATAGCCACAGGCTGCGGATTTTTAGACCATATGCTTACCTTGTTTTCAAAGCATGGAAGGTTTGACCTTATGGTAAAATGCATAGGGGACACCTTTGTTGATGACCACCACTCCGTTGAGGATACGGGGATTTTGCTGGGAAAAGCTTTTTTGAATGCAATAGGAGATATGCGTGGAATAAATCGGTTTGGGAATGAAATTATGCCCATGGATGAAGCTTTGATACTGACCGCCTGTGATATATCAGGGAGAAGCTATCTTTGCTTTGACGTTTTGTTTGGGGCAGAAAAAATAGGCACCTTTGACACTGAACTTGTAGAGGAATTTATGCTTGCCTTTGTCAGAAATGCAAATATTACACTTCACATAAAAAAGCTTGCCGGTGAAAACTCTCACCACATTGCAGAGGGCTGTTTTAAAGCGCTTGCAAGGGCGTTGCGTAAGGCAGTTCAAATAGATGAAAAGTTCGGAGATGATATTCCTTCAACAAAAGGGGTAATAATTTGAGTAAAATTGCAATAGTTAATTATGGTGTAGGGAATTTGTTTTCTCTTGTCAGCTCTTTTAAAGCTGCCGGAGCGGATATAACCGTTGTCAGTGATGTCGAAAAATTAAAAAATTATGAAAAAATAGTATTACCCGGTGTCGGTGCTTTTGCTGATGCCGCAAAAAAGCTTAGAGATACAGGTGCACATGATTGCCTTTATAATGAAGTCCGAAAAGGTAAACCTTTAATTGGCATTTGCCTTGGAATGCAGCTTTTATTTGATGAGAGCCATGAATATGGTAAACACAGCGGCCTTGGGTTTATAAGCGGTGTTGTACGTCCGATTTCAGAGGTAGTCAGCTGTGATGTTAAAATACCTCATATAGGATGGAATGCTTTGTGTTTTCCGAAAACCAGAGAAAAAAGCAAACTATTTAAATATGTAAATGAAGGTGATTGCGTGTATTTCGTCCATTCATATTTTGCGGACAATTGCAGTGACGCACAAATAGCAACTGCCGAATATGATGCAAGCTTAACTGCCGCCGTTGCAAAGGACAATATTTACGGATGCCAATTTCACCCCGAAAAAAGCGGCTCTGTGGGTCTTAATATATTAAGGGCATTTTGTGAGATAAAATAAAAAAAAGCGGAAAGGAATAGTGATATGATAATAATTCCTGCGATTGACTTGTTTGATGGGCACGTTGTCCGTCTTTATAAGGGTGATTATAATAAAATGAAGATTTATGATGAAAATCCACTAAACGTGGCAAAAAAATTTGAAGATATGGGTGCTACGCATCTGCATATTGTGGACCTTGAAGGGGCAAAAAACGGCGGTATGCCAAATTTTTCGGCCGCTGAGAAAATCGCCCGGGGAACAAACCTTTTTTGTGAAGTTGGCGGTGGAATAAGGTCTATGGAAGCTGTCAGGGAGTATTTGTCCATAGGTATTGACCGTGTCATTTTAGGGACTGCCGCTGTAACTGATACAGCGTTTTTGAAAGAAGCCGTCGCCCGATATGGTGACAAAATAGCAGTAGGAGCGGATATAAAGGAAGGCTATGTTGCAATAAAGGGCTGGATAGAAAAATCTCGTTACACGCTTGATGAGTTTTGCAAAAATATGCAGGGAATAGGGGTTAAAACCTTGATATGTACCGACATATCAAAGGACGGAGCAATGGCAGGGACAAATTTTGATATGTACACCTTCTTATCCGAAAAATATAAGATGAACATAATTGCATCAGGTGGTGTTTCTAGCCTTGGAGATATAAAAAAGCTTGCTGATATGAACCTTTACGGTGCAATAGTAGGCAGGGCATATTATGAAGGAGCAATTGATATAGCTATGGCAATTAAAGCGGCAGGAGGAAATAAAAATTGATTACAAAAAGAATTATACCATGCCTTGATGTCAAAAACGGCAGAGTTGTAAAAGGTGTAAATTTTGAAGGATTAGCAGATGTTTCTTCACCCGTTGAGCTTGCAAAATATTATAGTGAAAACGGTGCAGATGAACTTGTTTTTTATGATATAACAGCATCAGCGGAAAACAGGGAGCTGTTTACCGATATTCTTATAAAGGTTGCCGAAACTGTTTTTATTCCGCTTACAGTAGGCGGTGGGATTAATACTGTGGAGGATTTTGATAGGGTATTAAAATGTGGTGCAGATAAGGTCAGCGTAAATACAGGGGCAATTAAAAATCCTGACCTTATATTTCGTGCGGCGCAAAAATACGGCAACCAATGTGTTGTTCTTTCAGTTGATGTAAAGCGTGTTGACGGAAAGTTTTGTGTGTTTGCTAAAGGCGGCAGAGAAAACACAGGCATGGAGGCAATCGGCTGGATAAAAAAATGTGTTGCACAGGGAGCAGGAGAGGTTGTTGTAAACTCTATTGATACGGACGGTGTCAAAAAGGGTTTTGATATAGAGCTTCTTTCGGCTGTTTGCAGTGCTGTTAATGTACCTGTTATTGCCTCGGGCGGTGCCGGTAGCGCAAAGGATTTTGTAGATTTGTTTAAAGCAATACCACAAATAGATGCAGGGCTTGCCGCATCAGTATTTCATTTTGGCGAGGTAAAAATATGCGACCTTAAAATGCAGCTATTTAATAACGGAATTATAGTAAGGAGAATAACGTGAAAAATCACGTTATTCTGCCTCCGGCGGATTTTATGCGCCATCGAAATTTTCGGCAGAGCCGAAACGATGATGCGCCACTAATCCCTTATCACTCGCCACTCCGCAGATAAGGGATTTTTAAAAACTTTTGTGCCGGCGCGGAGCGGCGGAATGGGGATTAGTATGATAAATTTAAATGAACTTAAATTTGATGAAAAGGGGCTTATTCCTGCAGTTGTTGTTGATGCTGACAGTAAAAAAGTTTTAACAGTTGCGTACATGAATAGAGAAAGCCTTGAAATTTCGATTAAAAAGGGGCTTACTTGTTTTTTTAGCCGAAGCCGAAAAAAGCTCTGGCTCAAGGGCGAAACAAGCGGCAATTATCAGCACATAGTGAGCATTGTAACAGACTGTGATAAGGATGCTCTTACAGTTGTAGTTAAAAAAGACGGCCCATCATGCCATCTTGGAACAGACTCATGCTTTAACGATACTATTTATAAAAGCGATGAATACAATGATTTTTCTCTTGAATCCCTTGCAAAATTGATAGAGGGAAGGAAAAATGAGAAAAAGGAAGGCTCATATACAACATATCTTTTTGAAAAGGGTATTGATAAAATACTGAAAAAAGTAGGGGAAGAGAGTACTGAGGTAATAATCGCCGCCAAAGCAGATGATAAAAAGGAAACAGTTTATGAGATTGCTGACCTTGCTTATCATGTAATGGTTTTAATGACAGAAATGGGAATTTCCACAAAGGATATTATGACGGAGCTTGCCTCTCGTCATGTGATTGACAATAAAATTAAACAAGAAAAAATGACGGCACAAAAAACTATTGACAACGATTATTAAGTGTGGTAATATCATCGTAGCACATAGTGTGCTCAAATTCCTACCGTAAAAAGTAAAGGGTGTTTTTTGTGGCATATTCAAAAGGGATAAAGTTGGAAGATGAAATTTCAAGAGAAATTGTATCAATAGCTACGAGAATAGCGTATGAAGACGGGGTAGGACAGATAACAGTAAAAAGGATATTATCTGAACTCGGCGTTACAAACAGGGTTTTTTATAACCGCTTCAGAAATATTAATGATGTTCTTAAAATTGTATACGAGAATATAATGAACCAGATGAGGCAATGTATTTTACGTGGTTATGATGAAAAGCGTGATTACTTTGACTATTTAATGGATATTGCCGTATCGGTTTTATGTAAAACGTATGAGGATAAGCTTCATTTCAGCCAGTATATGTTTGAATATGATTCGTATAAAGACAGCAACAGAAAATGGTGGGTTGACCATATGAAACCTGTTCTTGACTATGGGGTTAAAAAAGGTTTGCTTAAAAAAATTGATACTAAGCTTATGAGTTATTCAATCTGGTGCTTTTGTAGGGGATTTAATGCAGATGCCGTGGGTGTCGGGCTTTCTCTTGAGGAAGCGAAAGAAGCATTTATTATGAGCTTTGGATGCCTTCTTGATGGTATGAAAAATAAAAACTAATATACGTTTTTTAAGAGAGAAATCTCTTTTTTCTAAGTGAGCACAACATGTGCTCACTAACAATACAGGGGTAGCTCTGTAAAAAAAATATGAGCACACGATGTGTTCTGTGACAGGAGTAAAGTATGAGCTTTAATATTACAGGAACGGGAAGTTATGTGCCAGAGCACATTGTAACAAATGAAGATATGTCCGCATTTGTAGAAACTTCCGATGAGTGGATCAAAAAAAGAGTGGGTGTTAGTGAAAGAAGAATATCAATAAACGAAACAGCTACTGATTTTGCATATTATGCCGCACTAAGTGCGCTTGAAGACAGTGGTACAAAGCCTTGTGAGCTGGACTTAATTATTGCGGCAACAATTTCAGGTGAAACCCTTTGCCCAACAGTTGCAGGATTAGTTCAAAGCAGGCTTGGTGCTACATGTCCGGCATTTGATTTAAACTCTGCTTGTAGCGGCTTTTTGTTTGCACTCGATACGGCAGATTGTTTTATTGCAAGAGGAAATGTCAATAAGGTTTTGGTTATAGGCACAGAGAGGCTTTCAAAAATTGTTGACTGGACAGATAGAGGAACTTGTGTAATATTCGGTGACGGTGCAGGGGCAGTTGTAATTGAAAAGGGTGATAAGTACCTCTCATCAAAGCTTTTCACAAGCGGTGGAAACGAGGTTATTGAAATACCCTCTTTTAGTGGAACATCACCTTTTTATAAAGGCGAAGTGAAAAAGCCGTATATATTTATGAAGGGGCAGGAAACATTTAAATTTGCTGTAAATGTAATGACTGAGGATATTAAAGAGGTGGTAAGCACAGCAGGGCTCACGCTTGATGATATAAAACACTTTATTCCACATCAGGCAAATATAAGGATAATTCAGTTTGCAAGTAAAAAGCTTGGTATTCCCATTGAAAGGTTTTTTGTAAACATAGATAAATTCGGTAACACATCGGCAGCCAGTATTCCCATAGCTTTAGACCAGCTTAATAAAGCCGGAAATATAAACAGCGGAGATTTATTGGTTTTATCAGCTTTTGGAGGTGGACTCTCAAGTGCCACTTCTCTAATAAGGTGGTAACCTATAATAAAAAATATAAATTATTTTGGAGGAAATTAATATGACACTGGACAAAGTAAAAAAAATATTGGCAGAACATCTTGATATGGATCAATCAGAAATCACCGAAAAAACAACATTTGACGATCTTGGAATTGACTCTTTGGACACCGTTGAAATCTTAATGGAGATGGAAGAGGAATTTGGTATAGAAATTGCGCTTGAAGATAACAAAAATTCCGTAGGCGCACTTGTTAAATATATCGATTCTAAAAAGGAGTAACCAATGATTTGCACACCAATTTGCGAAAAGCTTAACATAAAATACCCTATATTTCAAGGGGGTATGGCTCATATAGCCGATGGTAAGCTTGCGGCGGCTGTCTCAGGTGCAGGCGGGCTTGGTATAATATCCGCAATGAATCGTGACAGCGAATATCTGAAAGAACAGATAGAAATTGCCAAAAGCCTAACCGACAAACCCTTTGGGGTAAACGTTATGCTGATGAGCCCGTATACAGATGAGGTTGCCGCTTTATTGGCAAGCTCACAAGTTTCTGTTATAACAACAGGTGCCGGAAACCCATCAAAATATATGGATATGTGGAATAGGGCAGGAATTGTTGTTATACCTGTAATCCCTTCAGTGTCCATGGCAAAGCTCATGGAAAGGGCAGGAGCGTATGCAGTTATAGCTGAAGGTGGTGAATCCGGCGGTCATGTAGGGGAATTAACTACCATGGCTTTAGTGCCGCAGGTATGTGATGCTGTGAAAATACCCGTAATAGCAGCCGGAGGAATAGGTGACGGCAGAGGAGTTGCAGCAGCATTTATGTTAGGGGCGGTAGGCGTTCAGCTTGGAACAAGGTTTTTGCTTGCAACCGAATGCGGTGTTCATCAAAATTATAAAAATAAAGTTATGAAAGCAACGGATATTTCAACAATTGTAACAGGAAAAAGGCTTGGTCATCCTGTGAGAAGCATTCGCACACCGTTCAGCAGAGAATATTCAAAAGCGGAGCATAGCAATATTTCAGATGATGAGCTTGAAAATATGGCAGTTGGAGCGCTTCGCCTTGCGGCAATAGGTGGCGATGAAAAAAAAGGATGCTTTCTTGCCGGTCAGATAGCAGGAATGCTTGATAGGGAACAAACGTCACAAGAGATAATAGAAGAAATCATGGAGCAAGCAGAAACAATATTGAATGGAGCTTTAAAATGGGTAAAATAGCATTTGTTTTTTCAGGTCAGGGAGCGCAATACAGCGGTATGGGGAAATCCCTTTATGATTGCAGCAGTGCAGCAAAAAAGCTTTATGATTTTGCAGAAACGTACCGAATAGGCACAAAAGAACAGTCATTTAGTGGCACAGCTGAGGAACTCAAGCAAACAAAAAACACACAGCCCGGCTTGTATCTTGTTGACCTCTCAGCAGCACTTGCGCTTAAAGAAAAGGGAATACAGGCAGATGCAGTTGCAGGGTTTTCGCTTGGAGAGGTTGCCGCACTTGCATATGCCGGTGCATACTCATATGAGGACGGTTTTAAAATCGTCGTAAAAAGAGGAGAATTAATGCAGGAAGCGACTGCGAAGTCTGATACATCAATGGTAGCTGTTTTAAAGCTTGACAGTGAAACAATTGAAAAGGTCTGTAATGAATTTTCAAATGTGTACCCTGTAAACTATAACTCAGCCGGGCAGACTGTTGTAGCAGGCACAAAAGCGGAGCTTGAGCTCTTTAAAGAAAAAATAAAAGAGCATCCTTGCAAAGTTATTGATTTAGCAGTCAGCGGAGCGTTTCACTCACCATTTATGAAAGAAGCATCTGAAAAGTTTGGAGAAGAAATAGTAAAATTTCATATAGGCAAGCCCCAAATACCCGTCTATTCAAACATGGCGGCTTTGCCATACGGTGAAAACGTGCATGAAATGCTCACAAAGCAAATAGTAAGCCCTGTTTTGTGGCAAAAGACTGTTGAAAATATGATAAATGACGGAATAGCAACCTTTATTGAGGTAGGTGCAGGGAAAACATTATCGGGTCTTATCAAAAAAATATCATCTGATGTCAGTGTTTATTCGGTAGAGGATGAAGCCACTCTTTCTGAAACAGTCAAGGCGGTGAATGAATATGCTTAACGGAAAAACTGCAATTATTACAGGCGCGTCAAGGGGAATTGGCAGAGCGATTGCCACAAAGCTGGCAGAGGAAAAAGTAAATATTGCAATTATTTATTTCGGTAATTCAGAAAAAGCCGATGAGGTACAAAAGGAAGCCGAAGAAAAAGGCGTAAAGGCGTGTACTTATAAATGCAATGTAGCGGACTACACTCAGTGCAGTGACACAGTAAACCGGATTATAAAGGATTTTGGGACAGTTGATATTCTTGTTAATAATGCAGGTATTACAAAAGATAAGCTAATTCTTCAGATGAGCGAAAGTGATTTTGAAGATGTGATTGATATAAACTTAAAAGGCACTTTTAATATGATAAAGTGCTGTTACAAGGAATTTATGAAAAAACGGTACGGCAAGATTATTAATATCAGTTCCGTTTCAGGAATTTTCGGAAATGCCGGGCAGGCAAATTATTCCGCTTCAAAGGCAGGTATTATAGGTCTTTCAAAAACTGTTGCTAAAGAGCTTGCAGGTAGAAATGTGTGTTGCAATGTTATAGCACCGGGTTTTATTGAAACCGATTTGACAGAAAAATTCAAAGAACAGGAAGATATTATTAATACCATTCCGCTAAAAAGAATAGGTAAGCCGGAGGATGTTGCACACCTTGCAGCTTTTCTGGCAGATGATATTTCTGATTACATTACAGGTGAAGTTATCCGCATTGACGGCGGACTTGCAATGTAGGGAGGAGCGCATATGCGAAAAGTAGTAGTAACAGGAATGGGTGCAATAACACCCATAGGTAATGATGTTGAAACATATTGGAATAATCTTATAAAAGGGGTTAACGGCATAGATAAGATAACTCACTTTGATGCGACGGAGTTTAAAAGCAAGCTTGCAGCAGAGGTGAAGGATTTTGACCCCACGTTGTACATGGAAAAAAACGAGGTCAGAAAAACAGATCTTTTTGTTCAGTATGCTCTTGCTGCAGTCTCTGAAGCTATTCACGACAGCGAGATTATGGAAAAAGTTAATCCTGAGAGGTTTGGGGTTTATTTTGGTTCGGGTATTGGCGGCTTTAACACATTCACACAGGAGCACAGTAACCTTCTTGAAAAGGGGCCAAGGCGAATTTCACCGCTTTTTATCCCAAAAATGATTTCTAATATTGCGGCAGGAAATATTGCCATTAAATATAACGCACAGGGTCCGTGTCTGTCAATAACAACAGCGTGTGCAACAGGAACAAACAGTATAGGAGAGGCATACAGAGCTATTTTACACGGGTACGCTGATGCTATGATTACAGGCGGTTCCGAAGCCTCTGTAACACCTCTTAGTGTAGGCGGTTTCATTAACTGCATGGCACTTACGAGTTCAGATGACCGTGACAGTGCTTCCATTCCATTTGACAAACGCAGAAACGGTTTTGTAATGGGTGAGGGAGCCGGCGCATTAATTCTTGAAGAATATGAACACGCAAAAGCGCGTGGTGCCAAAATATATTGTGAGGTTACGGGTTACGGTAGTACGTGTGACGCTTATCATATTACAGCACCTCACCCCGAAGCTACAGGCGGAGCACGTGCAATAGCGGATGCTTACAAACAGAGCGGTATGGAAAATGAAGAAGATATCTACATTAACGCTCACGGAACAAGCACCCCCTTAAATGATAAAACAGAAACGCTTGCTATTAAAAAAGTGTTTGGGGAAAAATCATATTCCATAAGCATCAGCTCAACAAAATCAATGACCGGTCATATGTTAGGCGCGGCAGGTGCCGCTGAGGCGATTGCCTCTATTTTAGCTATGAAAAACAGCATTATTCCACCGACTATTGGTCTTTTAGAGCCTGATGAAGAATGTGATTTGAATTATACACCGGGTGTCAGCAAGAATAAGAATATAGCTCTGGCGTTGTCAATATCCCTTGGATTTGGCGGACATAATGCGTGCGTTGCTTTTAAGAAGGTGTGAAAAATGAACAAACAGGAAATCATGGACATTTTGCCGCATAGGGACAATATGCTTTTGATTGATGAGGTCAAATTAATTGGCAATACCGCACATGGGAAGAAAAAAATTGTGGGCGATGAGTGGTTTTTAAAGGGGCATTTCCCCGATAACCCCATAGTGCCGGGGGTAATACTCTGTGAAATATTGGCGCAGACAACTTGTGCGTGCATAGCCAAAAAAGAAATAGGGAAAAAAAACACGTTATTTACAAGCCTTAATAATGTAAAATTCAAAAAAAGCGTTTTACCCGGTGACTTGTTTGAAACAGAGTGTGAGATAGTAAAAGAGCGGGAACCATTTTATTTCGCCAAAGGCGTTGGCAGGGTTAATGATAAGGTGTGTGTGACTGCTGAATTTTCATTTGCCTTAACCGACAAGGCTTAAAGGAGAATATATGAAATTGAATATATTTAAAAAAGAAAACACTGATGTCACCGTAAATTGCAAAAAATGCGAGAGTGAATTCATTTCTGCCGAGTTGCAGGAAAACCAAATGATTTGTAAAAATTGCGGAACATACTTTAGAATGAATGCAAGGCAAAGAATAAAAAGCATTACTGATGAAGGTAGCTTTGAGGAAATGTATCAGGATTTAGTCAGCAGCAACATTTTATCGTTCCCCGATTATTCGGAAAAGCTTCAAAAGGCTAAAGAAGCAAGCGGAGAAAATGAAGCAGTTATATGCGGTGTTGCAAAGATAAATAACCATAAAACAGCAATTTTTGTTATGGATTCAAACTTTATGATGGGTAGCATGGGAACCGTTGTCGGCGAGAGGTTAACAAGGATTTTTGAATATGCAGAAAAAGAAAAACTACCGGTTTTAGGCTTTACAACATCAGGTGGAGCAAGAATGCAGGAAGGCATATATTCACTAATGCAAATGGCAAAAGTCAGCGGTGCTGTAAAAAGGCACAGCGATGCAGGGCTTTTATATATTGCAGTATTAACCGACCCTACAACAGGTGGTGTAACAGCAAGCTTTGCAATGGAAGGTGATATAACCATAGCAGAACCAAACGCCTTAATAGGGTTTGCAGGGCAAAGGGTAATAGAGCAGACAACGGGGCAAAAACTGCCGCAGGGATTCCAGCGTTCAGAGTTTTTGATGGAGCACGGTTTTGTTGATATAATAGAAAACAGAAAAAAGCTCAAATATCTAATATCTAAAATTTTTCTGATGCACAGGGTTAAATGAAGGGGTGAGTGATAAATTGAAAGCTTATGACAGGGTACAAAACGCAAGAAAAAGTAAGCGTCCTATGGGCGGATATTATATTGACAGGTTAATAGATAACTTTGTGGAAATCCATGGCGACAAAAGATTCAAAGATGATGCCGCAATAATCGGTGGTATTGGTATGCTTAATGATATGCCAGTTACGGTTATTGCAATGGAGCGGGGCGATACAATTGAAGAGCGTATGAGAAGAAATTTCGGATGCCCAAGCCCTGAGGGGTACAGAAAAGCCTTAAGGCTTATGAAACAGGCTGAAAAATTCAGTAGACCTGTGATATGCTTTATAGGTTCCTCCGGTGCATACTGCGGAATAGATGCGGAAGAGCGAGGGCAAGGTCAAGCAATAGCAGAAAATTTGATGGAAATGATGGCGCTTAAAACTCCTATAATATCAGTTGTCGTCGGTGAAGGTGGCAGTGGGGGAGCGTTAGCCCTTGGCGTTGCTGATACGGTAATAATGCTTGAGGATTCAGTTTATTCAGTAATATCTCCTGAAGGTTGCGCAAGTATTTTGTGGAAAGATGCCGCAAAAGCTGACGAAGCCGCTGAAGCTTTAAAATTAACTGCTGAAGATTTATTAAGCTTTGGAGTAATTGAAAAAGTTATTCCCGAGAGGGATAAATCCTTTGAAGAAATAAGTGACGATTTAAAAGCAGAAATTTTAAAAGAATTAAAAAATAAGTTGACACTCTCAACAGAAAAACTTTTGGATGCAAGATATAAAAGATTTAGAAAAATAGGTGCATAGCATAGATAAAAAAAGGCAAAGGTTTTCGTGAAAAAAACCTTTGCCTTTTTTTAAAAATTTATAGAAAACTGTGTTTCATAAATCGACAAGAAATCACAAATACTGCACAGGGCATGTTAATTTTTTTCAAAAATATCACACAAAAATTCACGAAAAGTATAAAAAAAGTTAAAATTTATAACTTTTTTACAAAAATAAATATAGCTTTTTTTCCAAAAATATTGTATAATATACAAAACAACATAAAGGAGATGATTTAATGTCTGTAGAAAACTACTCGGCAATAACGCCTGAAATTTTCACTCTTGCAGAAAAATGCATAGATAAAAACAGGATTGACCCAAAATTATACGAGGTGCATCAAGTTAAAAGAGGGTTAAGAGATTTAAATGGACAGGGCGTGGTTACAGGCCTTACTGAAATCTCTACCATTATTTCTACAAAAAATAAAGAAGGTAAAAGTGTTCCGTGCGAAGGAGAATTATATTTCCGTGGAAGAAGTATTTATGACCTTGTTGACGGGTTTATAAATGAAAACAGGTTCGGGTTTGAAGAGACCTGCTATTTGCTTTTGTTTGCAGATCTGCCAAATGAAAATCAACTTTCAGAGTTTAATAAGCTTTTGATAGCATACAGAACATTACCAACAAATTTTGTCAGAGATGTCATTATGAAGGCACCTAACGAAGATATAATGAATTCGCTTTCAAGAAGCGTTCTCACATTATATTCGTATGATAATAACGCTAATGACTTATCGGTTCCAAATGTTTTAAGGCAATCAATGCAGCTTATTGCTAATTTTCCTATTTTATCCGTTTATGCTTATCAGGCATATAATCATTATAATAAAGGAAAAGGGTTATTTATTCATCACCCGAGCCCTGAATTGTCAACAGCACAGAACATTTTAAGGCTTTTGCGCCCTGATGCTAAATTTACGGGGCTTGAGGCAAAGCTACTCGATCTTGCCCTTGTTCTTCATGCGGAGCATGGGGGAGGAAACAACTCAACATTTACAACACATGTTGTAACTTCATCAGGAACAGATACTTATTCATCTGTTGCCGCCTCATTATGTTCGCTTAAAGGGCCCAAACACGGCGGTGCCAATGTTAAGGTTAAAAAGATGTTTGATGACATTATGGGAAATGTGAAAGACTGGAATGATGACGACGAGCTGCGAGGTTACTTATGTAAAATACTTGACAAGGAAGCATTTGATAAATCAGGTCTTATATATGGTATGGGACACGCAGTTTATTCTAAATCTGACCCAAGGGCAAATATATTTAAAAAATATGTCGGGGAACTATCAAAAGAAAAAGGTCGGACAGATGAATTTTCTCTGTATAATAATGTTGCAAGGTTAGCAGTTGAGGTTATTGCCGAAAAAAGAAAGATTTACAAGGGAGTAAGCCCTAATATTGATTTTTACAGTGGGTTTGCATATTCAATGCTTGACCTTCCCGAGGAATTGTATACCCCTATATTTGCGGTAGCCCGAATTGCCGGCTGGAGTGCCCACAGAATAGAAGAACTAATCAATGCAAATAAAATTATAAGACCGGCATATAAATCTGTATCTGAAATAAAACAATACATTCCAATTAAAAAAAGATAAAACATAACTTTAAGGGGCAGTATCAAGCCGATTAGAAAATCATTTTGATACAGCCCCTTCTTTTTATATGAAAATTTGGTAGAGTTATTGAAGAATGATTTTAAATTATAAAATTTTGAGTTTCCCCATTTTTTAACAGCAAAAACCTCAGAAGCATTGATAAATAAGGATAAAGAGGAAACCTAAAAACTAAAAACTGAAATTTTTAAAAGTTAAAACTAAATTATTAAATCGGCTGTATCAAGATTATAGCCTGAAAATC
>CAZUVQ010000006.1:0-9255 GCA_964623915.1 uncultured Oscillospiraceae bacterium | reverse complement strand
GGTAATATTTGATAAATATTTTAGAGGTCAATCCCTCCACCGCCGGCGCGGTTCCCCTCCCTCTGCACGAGGGAGGCTGATAATTCCATATTTTCGAATTTTTTGCGCGGTCGGTGCTTTTTGTCGCAGCCCCTTATGTTATTCGGAGGCTTTTACCTCGCAATAAATGCATCTGTAAATACCATTTTTTTTGTCTGTAAGCTTAAAGGTGTGAGGCAGTTCCTGTTCTGTTGTTGTGATACACCTTGGGTTTTTGCATTTTATAACTCCTGTTATTGTTTTGGGAAGCTCAAGGTGCCTTTTATCTGATAAAACACCGTCTTTTATCATGTTTACAGTAATGTCAGGATCAATGTATCCAAGAACATCAAGGTCAATATTAAGGTGTGCATCAATTTTTATTATATCCTTTTTACCCATTTTTCTGCTTGATACATTTTTAATAATTGCAACAGAGCAGTTAAGATTTTCAAGGCTTAAAAACTGATACAGCTCCATGCTTTTGCCTGCTTTTATATGGTCAATAACTATACCGTTTTTTATCGAATCAATATTCATTTAGAGCCTCCAGCAGTTTCAGAATAAGAGCCATTCTCATGTATTTTCCGTAAAGCACCTGTTTAAAATAACAAGCGCGCGGATCCTTGTCAATTGAAACGGATATTTCATTTACTCTTGGCAGAGGATGCATTATACAAAGGTCAGTTTTTGCATTTTTCAGCTTTTCTTCTGTCAGAATATAGCTATCTTTCAGCCTTAAATATTCTTCCTCGCTGAAAAACCTTTCTTTTTGAACCCTTGTCATATACAAAACATCAAGTTCACTAATGACTGTATCAAGGTCACTTGTTTCTTTATAATCTATATTCTTTTTTTCAAGTATTCCGTTTTTAACATAATCGGGCAGCCTTAGTTCACGTGGGGAAATGAGAACAATATTAATTCCTGTATAACGTGAAAGTGCGGCTATTAATGAATGAACGGTTCTTCCGAATTTCAGGTCACCGCAAAAGCCTATTGTGAAATCAGAAAGCCTCTCTTTTTCCATGTATATAGTCAGAAGGTCAGCCAGCGTTTGGGTGGGGTGATTGTGCCCTCCATCACCTGCGTTTATAACCGGTATTCCCACATTCATGGCGGCAACAAGCGGCGCTCCCTCTTTTGGGTGGCGCATAGCTATTATGTCCGCATAACAGCTTACTGTTTTAGCTGTATCGGCAACACTTTCACCCTTTGCAGCAGAGCTTGAAATTGCCTCTGAAAAACCTAAAACATTTCCGCCAAGCTCATACATGGCTGCCTCAAAGCTAAGCCTTGTTCTTGTGGAAGGCTCAAAAAAGAGTGTTGCCAGTTTTTTGCCCCTGCATTTTTCGCTGTAACTACAAGGGTTATCAATTATGTCCTTTGCCACAGAAATCAGTTTTTCAATTTCTTTTTCGGATAAATCAAGTATATCGATAAGGTTTTTCATATCACACTCTCCAGCCAGCTTTCGTCTGATGGGTTATCACGAAAAGCCAATAGTCTTTGTATATCGGATTCTTTTATATAACCTGTTTTTGCGGCAACCTCTGCAATTACATCAAAGTTTGTAAGGCTGATGTTTTTAATATCTGCATTTTGCAGCCTTTCAAGCCCTTTTACCATGCCGTAGGTAAAAATACTGACAATTCCCAAAACAACAGCTCCGGCATTACGCAGAACATTTACCACTTCAATAACGCTTCCCCCGGTTGAAATTAGATCCTCAACGACAACAACCTTTTGCCCTGCCGTGAGTTTGCCTTCAATCTGATTACCTCTGCCATGGTCCTTTGCACCGCTTCTCACATATCCCATAGGAAGGCTTAAAATGTGAGCAGTTATTGCCGCATGCGCAATTCCTGCCGTTGATGTACCCATTAAAACCTCTGCATCGGGATAAAATTTTTTGATTGTATCTGCAAGAGCATTTTCAATGTCATCTCTGACATCTGTAGATGTAAGTGTAAGGCGGTTGTCACAGTAGACCGGGCTTTTTATACCGCTTGCCCATGTAAAAGGCTCATCGGGCCTTATAAAAACTGCCCCAATTGAAAGTAAATCCTTTGCTATCTTTTTTTCCATTTTAATCTCCTTCAATCAGCACCTGTAATGGGTCTGCCAACTACTATATAGTCAGAACCCAATTCCTTAGCTTTCTGTGGCGTTGTAACACGAACCTGGTCACCCACCTCGCCGTCAGCAAACCTAACTCCTGGCGTTACTGTAATAAAGTTATTCCCACAGTTTTCTTTAACCTTTCCTGCTTCAAGGGGAGAGCATACAACGCCGTCAAGCCCTGCTGTCATTGCATTTTTAGCATAGTGCATTACTACCTTGTCAAGCGGCTCAGATATGAGCAAATCATTTTTCATTCTTTCCTGACTGGTTGAGGTAAGAAGTGTAACGGCTATCAATAAAGGCCTTGTTTTGTCTGAACGTGTAAGCCCTTCTATTGCGGCTTCCATCATGGCAATCGTGCCAAAAGCGTGAAGATTTGTCATATCAACATCAAGCCCTGATAAAACACTCATTGATTTTTTTACTGTGTTTGGAATATCGCAAAGCTTTAAATCAAGAAATATTTTATGTCCTCTTTTTTTAATTTCCTTTACTATTTCGGGGCCTGCTCCGTAAAAAAGCTCCATCCCTATCTTTACATAGGGTTTTTCATCTGTAAATTTATCAAGAAACCTCAAAGCATCTTCCTTACAGCTGAAATCACAAGCAACTATTACATCTTTACCCATTGTGAGCACCTCCTATTATTTCCTGTAAACTGTTTATTTTATATTTCTCCATTACCTTTGGCAAATCATTGATTATTTTTTTGCATACAAGCGGGTCAACAAGATTTGCGGCACCAACCTGTACAGCTGCAGCACCTGCAAGCATCATTTCTATAACATCCTCAGCAGTAGTAACACCGCCAATTCCAATGACCGGTATTTTAACAGCCTCAAAAACCTCATAAACCATGCGAAGGGCAACGGGGAAAATTGCGCTTCCCGAAAAACCACCCATTTTATTTGCTATAACACACTTTTTTGTTCTAAGGTTTATTCTCATTCCCAAAAGTGTATTAATTAGGCTTATGCCGTCTGCACCTGCTGCCTCACATGCTTTTGCTATTGATTTTATATCGGTTACGTTAGGCGATAATTTTATATAAACGGGCTTTTTTGTCACTTTCTTAACTGCCCTTGTCACCTCTGCGGCAGAGTTTGCATTAGTGCCGAATGCCATACCGCCGTTATGAACATTAGGGCAACTAATATTAACCTCAATAATGCCTACCTGTTCTTCTTTATCGATTTTTTCACAGCAGTACACGTATTCTTCAAGAGAAAAACCGCTTATGTTGGCAATACAAGGCTTACCGAAAACCTTTTTGAGTTTTGGTAATTCTTCGGAGATAACTTTTTTTATGCCCGGATTTTGCAGACCCACTGAATTTATCATACCGGCAGTACACTCCGCTATTCGTGGCGTCATGTTGCCAAAACGTGGCTCTTTTGTAGTTCCCTTAAATGAAAGTGAACCAAGAATATTAATATCGTATATTTCAGCAAATTCATATCCAAAGCCAAACGTGCCGCTTGCAGGAATTACAGGGTTATCAAGCTTTATACCGCTTAAAGTTGTTGAAATATCTACCATATTATTTCCTCCTTTAAAAGCACCGGCCCATCCTTGCAAATCCGCTTGTTGCCATACTTTGTTTCGCATGAACAGCCCATACATGCACCAAAACCACAGCCCATTCTTTCTTCAAAGCTGAATTGACCGGAGGTTACACAAATATTGTAAACAGCCAAAAGCATTGGCTGTGGGCCACACGTATATAAATAGGTATAGCTAAGCTTTTTCATGGCATCAGTTACAAAGCCACATATTCCCATACTGCCGTCAACCGTTGTGACATAAACCACGGCACCCAGTTTTTCAAATTCTTTTTTGTAAAAAACTTCGTCAATACTATTAAAACCAAGGATAACAGTAACACTTTTTCCTTGTTTTATTAGTTTTTTAGCCAAATTATACAAAGGGGGTATTCCGACACCGCCGCCTACCAAAAGCGGATGGTCACCGCTAAAGCTTGTATCATATCCGTTACCAAGGCCTGTCAGCAAATCGAGCTTGTCACCCGTTTTGAGTGTTGCCATATATTCCGTGCCTTTTCCGATGGTTTTATATATTAAAGTTATGCTGCTTTCATCGTAATCACAAACTGAAAGCGGTCTTCTAAGATAAAAGCTGTCAAGCAAAATATCTACAAACTGACCGGCAGAGGTGATGGCAGATGTATCTCCCGTCAATTTCATTTCATAGGTATTTTTAGCCAAAAGCTTGTTGTGTGCTATTTCATATATTCCTTGTTTCATTTTTACTCCTTATCTATTGTTGAGATAGTGAGAGTTGTTTCCTCTAATACATCAAGCAAAACACGCACAGTGTCAAGTGCTGTAAACATGGTTACATTGTTTTCAACCGCACACCTTCGTATCAGATATCCGTCAGTTTCCTGGCTTGTGGAATGTAAGTCTCTCGTATTGATAACATAGCTTACATATCCATGGCGTATAGAATCCAGTATTTCCTCGCTTCCCTGGCTGATTTTTGCCTTTTCTCTTGTTTTTATTCCGTTTTTCTTTAAATACTGTGCTGTTCCGTGGGTAGCTTCAATGTTAAAACCAAGCTCATAGAACCTTTTGAGCAATGGGAGCGCCTCTTCTTTGTCCTTATCAGAGACAGTTGCAAATACTGTACCATAATTTACAACATTCATTCCGCTTGCTTGCAGTGCCTTGTATAATGCCCTATTAAGCTTTTTGTCGTAACCGATTGCTTCGCCTGTGGATTTCATTTCAGGGGAGAGGTATGCATCTATGCCACGGATTTTATTAAATGAAAATGCGGGAACCTTGACGTACCATCTCTTTTTTTCCTCAGGATACATAGTAAAATAGCCCTGCTCCTTGAGTGTTTTGCCAAGTATCACCATCGTTGCAATATCTGCCAGTTGGTAACCGGTTGATTTAGAGAGGAAAGGAACAGTTCTTGAGGAGCGGGGGTTTACCTCTATTATATATACGTTTTCATTTTTATCAACAATAAACTGAATATTGAATAGCCCAATAATGCCTATGCCAAGACCAAGTTTTTTGGTGTATTCAAGTATTGTGCCCTTTGCTTTGTCTGACACGCTGAAGGTGGGATAAACACTTATACTGTCGCCCGAATGTATTCCCGTTCTCTCAACATGCTCCATAATACCAGGAACAAAAACATCCCTGCCGTCGCAAACCGCATCAACTTCAAGCTCTTTACCTATTATATATTTATCAACTAAAACAGGCTTGTCAACGTCAATTTCAACCGCAGTTTTAAGATAACGGCGTAGTCCATCTTCGTCTGCCACAATCTGCATTGCACGACCGCCCAAAACATAGCTGGGGCGTACTAAAACAGGGTACCCGATTTTTTTGGCGGTGGCAACACCGTCTTCAATGCTTGTAACAGCTTTTCCGGCAGGTTGGGGAATGGAAAGCTTTTTTAATAATTTCTCAAAAGAATCACGGTTTTCGGCTGTTTCGATTGCCTCACAGTCGGTACCTATAATCTTTACACCGCGCTGCATTAAGGGCTGTGCTAAATTAATTGCCGTTTGCCCACCGAGAGAGGCAACTATTCCCAAGGGCTTTTCAAGTTCTACTATATTCATAACATCCTCAACGGTAAGCGGTTCAAAATAAAGCTTATCGCTTGTAGTGTAATCTGTGGAAACTGTTTCGGGGTTATTATTAATTATAATTGCTTCAAAGCCGTTTTCTTTTATTGTTTTAACGGCGTGAACGGTAGAATAATCAAACTCAATGCCCTGCCCTATTCTGATAGGGCCGCTGCCCAATACAATAATTTTCTTTTTATCGCTGATTTTTGATTCATTCAAAGAGTCATAGGTAGAATAAAAATATGGAATATAACTGCCCTGACGGCTTGTATCTACCATTTTATATACGGGGAAAATTCCATTTTGTTTACGCAAATCATATAAAGCCTTTTCTTGGGTATTCCACAGCTTTGCAATAAATGCATCTGAAAAACCCATTTTTTTGGCTTTTTTAAGGATTTCTATATCATTTATATTTTCGCTGATAATTTTTTCAAATTCGATTATTCCTTTAATTTTATCGAGAAAATATTTAGTTATATTTGTTACAGCTGATATTTTTTCTGTTGACACGCCGCCTCTTATAAGCTGTGCTATTGCAAAAATACCGTCATCACGAGAATCCGAGATATAAGAGAGCATCTGCTCATTACTCATTGTATCAAATTTTGACATATGAAGATGACAAACACCAATTTCAAGGGAACGCACCGATTTTAAAAGACACTCTTCAAAAGTACTTCCAATTCCCATAACCTCGCCGGTTGCCTTCATCTGTGTTCCGAGTATATTTGTAGCAGAGGCAAACTTATCAAATGGGAAACGTGGTAGTTTTGCAACAATGTAATCAAGGTAAGGCTCATAATTTGCAGTTGTATTTTCTATTGTAATCTCGTCAAGCGTCATTCCCACGGCAATTTTCGCAGTTACCCTTGCAATGGGATATCCGCTTGCCTTTGAAGCAAGTGCGGAGGAGCGTGAAACACGGGGGTTTACTTCTATGAGAAAATATTCAGAAGAATGTGGATCCAGCGCAAACTGAACATTACAGCCGCCTTCAATTTTAAGCTCTCTTATAATTTTCAGTGCGCTTTGCGAAAGCATATTGTAATCATCATCCGATAAAGTGAGAATTGGGGCTACAACAATTGAATCACCTGTATGCACGCCGACGGGGTCAACATTTTCCATGCCGCATATAACTATTGCCCTGTCAGTACCGTCACGCATAACCTCAAATTCAATTTCTTTAAAGCCCTTTACGCTTTTTTCAACAAGCACCTGATGAGTGGGAGAAAGCTTTAATGCGTTTTCCATCATTTTCACAAGCTCGTTTTCGTCATACGCAAATCCGCCGCCGGTTCCGCCAAGGGTAAATGCAGGGCGCAAAACAACAGGATAGCCTATTTCTTTTGCAGCTTCAATTGCCGATTTCATGTTATAAGTAATTCGTGATGGTATGGTAGGCTCTCCTATTGACTCACACATTTCCTTGAAAAGCTCTCTGTCCTCAGCTTTTTCAATGCTCTCTATGTTTGTGCCAAGAAGGGTGACATTACATTCTTTTAAAATCCCTTTGTTAGAAAGCTGCATTGCAAGGTTAAGCCCTGTTTGACCGCCTATGCCCGGCAATATGGCATCAGGACGTTCATATCTTAAAATTTTAGCAACATACTCAAGAGTTAAAGGCTCCATGTAAACCTTATCTGCCATTATTGTATCGGTCATTATTGTAGCCGGGTTTGAGTTGACTAACACCACTTCATAGCCTTCATCTTTTAGGGCGATGCAAGCCTGTGTGCCTGCATAATCAAATTCCGCCGCCTGACCTATTACTATTGGGCCTGAACCTATTATTAAAATCTTTTTGATGTCTTTTCTCTTTGCCAATTTTTTCTTCCTCCTATATTTATATATCCTGCCAAACAATATTGCCATTACAAATGGTCATTTTACATTTACCGTAAACATTATAGCTGTCAAAAGGTGTACTTTTACCCTTTGATATAAATTCTTTTGCATCAATGTTATAACATTCATTAAGATTAAAAACAGTCAAATTTGCCAGTTTGCCGATTTCTATCGGATTGCTTATCCCAAACCGTTTTCCGGGGTTATCATGCATGAGAGTGATAAGCTTTTCAAGCGTAATAATATTTTTACGAACAAGAGCTGTATATAAAACGGGGAAAGCCGTTTCAATACCTGATACACCCATAAGGCTGTCTTTTAAGCCCCTATTTTTTTCTTCATGTGAATGTGGCGCATGGTCGGTTGAGATAATATCTATTGTACCGTCACAAATTCCTTCAATCAGCGCCGACCTATCAGCCTCGCTTCTGATGGGAGGATTCATTTTAAATTTGCCATCTTCTTTTATATCCATATCATTTAGCACAAGATAATGAGGTGCTGTTTCACATGTTACATCAAGGCCTGCTTTTTTCGCTTTACGAATTAAAGCAACGCTTTCTTTTGTGGAAACATGGCATACGTGGTACTTGCAGCCTGTTTTTGATACAAGAGATAGATCCCTTCCAACCTGTTTATATTCACTCTCTGACGGGATACCACGATGTGCGTGAATAGCGGCATACTCTCCGTCGTGTATATAGCCGCTGTTTAAAAGGCTTTCATCCTCACAGTGGGCGGCTATTATTTTGCCATTTTTTTTGGCAAGCCCCATGGCTTCCCTCATCATTTCTTCTGATTGTACTCCTCGTCCATCATCGGAAAAAGCAATACAATATTTACTTAATTCATCAAAATTTACAAGCTCATTCCCCAGTTCACCATTTGTGATTGAAGCATAGGGATGTACATTAATAACAGCATCCTTCGCTATAGCATCCGTTTGAACTCTGATGTTTTCTATGCTATCGGGTACAGGGCTTAAGTTTGGCATGGAGCATACGGCTGTGTATCCGCCTGCTGCTGCTGCCATAGTACCCGTTTTAATTGTTTCTTTATATAAAAAACCCGGCTCCCGTAGATGAACATGAACATCAACGAGACCGGGAAAAATATAATAGTTATTAAAATCAAAAATACGGGTGTCGGCAATATCTGAAAATGATGACAGGCAGCTGATATAACCGCCTGAAACAGAAATATCAACTTTTTGGAACTTGCTGTCAATGTAAACAAAGGCGTTTTTTAAAACGTACGGCATTTTCGGCTCCTTCTTATATAAGATGGCACAAAAAATTAAGCTTTTATCCAACAAAAGCTTAAAAATTTAATAAAGTATTATAATGTCAACCTTGTTGGTGCTTATGTGCCGCTCTTAAAGATTTTTATAATTATACACTTTTTTATACTTTTTGTCAATCTTTTTTAACATTTTTTGTTTGATATTTTTCACAATAAATTTCAATAGTAATTTTTTACAAAAAAAGTATTGACAGGTTAAAAAATTTGTTGTATACTGACGACAGATGAAAGAATTCATCTCCAAATTGGGCAAACCTGTTGAAAAATAGGGACGCAAAACTAAAGGGCCTAAAGGTTATTACCTATGGCTGCCAGTTGCAGAGTATTAATAGTACATATTAATTAGA
>CAZUVQ010000005.1:25243-33403 GCA_964623915.1 uncultured Oscillospiraceae bacterium | reverse complement strand
TATTTGGAGTCTATTTTCTTTTTTATTTGTCACCCATCAATTGTATCACAACATTTTATGAATTTCTTTGTTTTAAAACTTAAAAAAAGGCGGAAATTAATAATAAACTCTCCGCCTTTTAATACATACTATCTATTTGCTTTTATGTGGATTTTATCACGCAGAATTACCCATATAGGTGTAGATATGCAAATTGAAGCATACGTTCCTACAATAATACCTATAAGTATAGGTAATGCAAATTCTTTTATGGAATCAACACCCAATATATACAATAATGAAATTGAAGTAAGTGTTGTAATACCTGTCAACAAAGTTCTTCTGAGTGTTTCGTTAAGGCTTAAGTTTGCCACTATTTCAAATGGGTCCCTTCTCATGGTCTTCAAATTATCACGAATCCTGTCAAAAACAACAATAGTGTCATTTATTGAGTAACCAACAATTGTAAGAACAGCAGCAATAAAAGATGAGTTTACAGGGATTTTGAACATAGCATATACGGCAATCATAATAATTACTGTATGAACAAGCCCAATAACAGCAGCAAGACCAGAAAGCAGGTCAAACCTGAAAGTGATGTAAATAAGCATTACAAGCATTGCCCAGCCAACAGCCTTCATAGAATCTGATATCAGCTTTGTACTTGCACTTGCCGTTACATTGTTTACCTCAAGAATAGCATTTTGGTCAACACCGTATTCGGCTTTAATTGATTCTACAAGATTATCACGCTTTTCTGTGTCAATCTCAATCGTTTTTATATACGCCTCTGTGCCAGATTTTTGTACTATTGCGGAGCTGCCAATTTCTTTCTCTACAAAATTCTTTACTGCCTCATCATCAAAATCCTTACCCATTTCTACTCTTATAGCTGTACCGCCCTGAAAATCAAGGTCAAGAGTAAGGCCACCGAAGGCTATAAAACAAATTAGACCAGCAAGTATAATAACTGAAGAAATTATAAAATATAATTTCTTATTAGCAATAAATTGAAAATTATATTCTTTCATTTACAGCTCCTCCCTTCTGTTAACGCCATAGAGAATGGGGTTTTTTATGTTTAACCCAACCATAGTGTTAAGAAGAAATTTTGTTACGAATATCGCTGTAAACATACTTAGTATTACACCGATTCCAAGAGTTAATGCAAAACCCTGAATTGTACCTGTTCCAAACTTCCAAAGAACAACAGCTGCAATTACTGTTGTGATATTTGAATCGATAATAGCGGAAAGTGCCTTGTAAAAGCCTGAATCAATTGCTGCTTTCGTTGATTTTCCGGCATAAATCTCTTCTTTTATTCTTTCAAATATAATTACGTTAGCATCAACAGACATACCTATTGACAAAATAACACCCGCAATACCGGGAAGTGTCAAAGTCGGTCTTAAGCCGCCGGGAACATATCCGGCAAGAATTAAACCTGTAAGTGCAATGTATAAAACAAGTGCAAGGCTTGCCATTAGACCGGGAATCCTATATTTCAAAATCATTATAAGGAATATTAATAAAATACCCCATGCGCCTGCTATAAGACCAGTGCTTAAAGCCGTGCTGCCTAATGAAGGACCTACAGAACGTAATTCACTTTCACGAAGGGCAAAAGGAAGCTGACCGCTCTGAATCTGATCCGCCAAAGCTTTTGCAGATGCCTCAGTAAAGTTACCTGAAATAATACATGTTGTATCATTAATTTTTTCCGAAACACGTGGCGCAGATATTTCTGTTTTATCAAGCAGAATTTTTACAACATTTTCGCCTTGCTGCCTTGCAGCGGCCGCTTCGGTTGCCTGTGCAAACTTAGCTTGTCCCGCTGATGTTAGTGTGAGCTGAACATAATATTCGTAAGGACCGTCCTGTTTTGTCTGCCCGTAAACACTTGTAGCCTTCGCCACATCTGTTCCGCCCTCCATTATGACATTGCCATCATAATCAGTAAAGGTAAGTTTTGCTGTTTCACCAAGCATCTGAACTGCTTCCTCAGGGTTATTGATATTGGGTATTTCTACACGCAAAACCTTATCTCCCTGTTTTGTTACTAAAGCATCAAAATAACCTTTGCTGTCAAGACGATTTCTTAAAACCTTCTCTGCAGCATCCATATCTGCAGCATCAGGAGTACCATTTATATCAGCTTCAAACGATATAACGGAACCGCCCACTAAATCAAGACCTTTTACGATACCGTCTTCCTCGTCCATAACCTTCGGGAATTTATACTCATTCCCTGTGAATGGGCTTTTAAGCGTAAAACCAAAGCCTGCAGTGTACACAAGGCCAAAGGTAATCAATAATGCCAGTATAAGCCCAATCAAGCTTTTCACTTTCATGTGTTTACATCCTCCTTTGTCAAAATAACATTACCATTATATAGATAAAGTTTTACATAGTCAAGAGTTTTTATAATAATTTAAACATTTTTGGCAAACATTTCATCTACCTTTAAAGCTATTGCACATTCTACACGTTTTTTTTCAAGTTCGCAACCTATTTTGTAAGGTTTGTCCAACCCTCCTGCATAGTTTGCTGATGTTGCAAGGCAACCACCGCTGCAATAAAACCTTGCCCAACAACTGCTGCACGCTTCCTTTGAGTAAACATTAAACGAAGCAAATTCTTCACAGCGTTTCATATCCAATGTACCGTCTAAAACATTGCCAATTTTTTGCTGCTCCTGCCCTACGAACTGATGACAAGGATAAATGTCACCCTCAGGAGTAATCGCAACGTATTCATGACCGGCGCCACAACCTGATATGCGTTTTATGGCACACGGACCACCTGTTAAATCTATCATGAAATGAAAGAAGTTAAATCCTCTTCCCTCTCTGTTTCTCTTTTGCATTTCATCTGCAAGCTTATCGTATTCCTCAAAAAGCTTTGGGATATCTTCTTCATTTAGTTCATAGCCACATCCATCCGGTGCCACTACGGGTTCAATTGAAATCTGTAAAAAACCCTCATCAGCAAGATGAATAACGTCTTTGGCAAAATCAAGATTTAAACCCGTGTATGTTCCCCTAACATAGTAATTATCCTGATTACGGCTTTTTGCAACCTTTTTGAATTTCGGCATAATTGAGTCATAAGTTCCGCTGCCGTCAAGCCTTTTTCTGACATTGTCGTTTACTTGTTTTCTGCCGTCAATGCTCAATACTATGTTTGACATATGTTCATTGATATATGTAATTTTATCATCTGACAGCAAAACTCCGTTTGTTGTGATTGTAAACCTGAAAAGCTTATTGTTTTCCTTGCCTTTTTTTTCAGCATATTCAAGGATTTTACAGGTATTTTCAAAATTCAACAGCGGTTCTCCGCCAAAGAAATCAATTTCAATGTTTTTTCTGCTGCCGCTTGCTTTTATTACAAAATCTATTGCGGCCTTCCCCACCTCAAAGCTCATTAATCCCTTATTACCCGTATAATCGCCTTTATTGGCAAAGCAGTATTCACAGCTTAAATTACAGTCATGCGCAACATGAAGGCAAAGTGCCTTAATATTTACCTGCTTATTTAGGTTTTTTGCAAGTTCTTTGTGCTTATCGGGAGCAAATAAAACACCGGCTTTATATAAATTTTCAATTTCAGAGGACGCTTCCCTTATTTCTTCTTTATCATAAATATTTTCAAGTTCATTTATTGCCTTTATATCAGCATTTCCGTCATCATCATAAAAATCAAGCAGGCGATATGTAATTTCATCAACTACATGAACGCTGCCCGAATTCACATCAAGGACTATATAATAATTAAATTTTTTGTACTTATGTATCATCTTATTTCAACTTCTCTTTGCATTATTTAAAGACAAAAATCAGGGGCAGAACTCAATTTGTCTGACCCCGATAATTTTATTTATTTTCGCATTTCTGATTTGCAACAGTGCAAGATGTTTTACATGCCGATTGGCAGGAAGTCTGACATTCACCGCAGCCAACTTTCTTATTGGTTTCTTTCAGGCAACCTGATGCTATTGTTTTAATGTGTTTCATATTAATTTATCTCCTAACCTTTCGTTTTCTTTTAAAATTAATCCCTGTTATGCCACCGATAACACCTGAAACAATAGAAATAATAAACATTTTTGTTGTTTCATTGCTGAGAGACGAATCACCAAGAGTTATCCACCCCAAAATTAGCATAACTATTACATAAATTACACCGGCAACAAGGCCTGACAACCAACCATTTTTCCCCATAGCACTTGATGCGGCAAACCCCGATGCAAACACACAGATAAAAGTTGCAGCAGTTACACACACAGAAACTGTTTTTTCTGACATAGTGCCATATGTTACAAATATGGCAAGAATCAGCATAGCAATTGCTGTAAAAATCATAGAAATTGCAACTGTTTTCAATGTTTGAAACACCAGAGAATTAGAAGCGGGGACTTCTGCATTTTTCATAAACATACCTCCGAACAGTTTATACTAAAAACTATTCAAAAGAATGAAGATTATTCTTAATTTTCTTGATTTTCCTGTTTTTCTTCTTTTTCAACAATTTCCTTATTATCTTTAGCCGGGGCGTTCTTTGATTTTGTTACTTCCTTTAAAGCACCACGGGAAAGCTTAATTGTACTTTTGTCATTGATTGAGCCTGTTTCAATTAGCATAGTATCATCTTTAAGCTGAATAATCTTACCGATAATTCCGCCTATTGTGACTACCTGGTCACCAACCTTTATGGATTCAATCAATTGTTTAGCCTGTTTGTCCTTCTTTCGCTGGGGACGAATGAGAATAAAATAAAAAATAGCTACCCAACCGACAACGAGCAAAATACCTCCCATGGGAATGCCAGCTGCCCCCGTATTTTCACCTGTTTCGGCAAAAACAGTCATAAGTCCAAATAAATTCATATATGGAACCTCCTTTCAATACATATCTTAAAGTATTATAACAAAAATGGTAAAAAAAAGCAAGCTATTTTTTTGAGTTTAAAGTTTTAATAGTAGCAGTGAGAAAAATGGAAATTCAAATATTTCCCTTTTGTTCTTTTAGTGTATGTTTACTAATATAATATTACAGAAAGGACTGAATTAATTGATAGTAGTAATTTACGTACTCTCACTTTGTGCTGCAATTGCTGTTGCAATACTGTTGTCACGTCCCATAAAGTTTATATTTAAAATAATGCTCAACTCTGCACTGGGTTGTCTTCTTATTCTCCTGATTAATTCTGTTACGACGGCTGTTAATATCGGAATTAATCCATTGACTGCGGCAGTATGCGGATTTTTTGGAATACCCGGAGTTATCCTTTTGGTGCTTTTTGAGTTATTTGTTTAATAGAAAAAGTGCCGCCTTTATACCGTCTACAGCAGAGGATGTAATACCTCCCGTGTATCCGCTGCCCTCTCCTATGGGATAAATTCCGCCTATATTGCTCTCCATTTGCTGATTTCTTACAATGCGCAAGGGCGAGGAGCTTCTTGTTTCGGGTGCGGTTAAAAGTGAATCAGGTTCAGCAAATCCTTTGATTTTTTTATCAAAGCACTGCAAACCTTCTCTTAGTGCGTTTACTACAAATTGTGGCAGACAAGCAGAAATATCTGATTTAATTACGCCCGGCAAGTATGTAGGCAGAACGCTTTTGAATTCTTGTGTGGGTATTCCGCGCAAAAAATCTCCAACCGTCTGACAAGGGGCTTTGTACGTACCGCTAATTTCAAAAGCACTTCTTTCAATGCTGCGCTGAAAAGCAATCCCAGACATGGGATTATTTCCAAATACAGAGGGTGTTACCCCAACTAAAACTGCACTGTTTGCATTGACACCGTCTCTTTTCTGCTCACTATAACCGTTAGTTACAATGCCACCTTCTTCCGATGCCGCACCGGCAACATAACCGCCCGGACACATACAAAAGGTATATACAGATAAACCGTTTTTAAGATGACTCGATAATTTATAATCAGCGGCAGGAAGCCTGTCATACATTTCTCCATACTGGCTCCTGCTGATTTTTTCCTGAAGGTGTTCAATTCTCGCTCCAACGGAAAATGGTTTTGCCACCATTTCAATCCCGTTGTTATATAAAAATTCAAATGTATCCCTTGCTGAATGTCCCGTTGCTATCAAAAGGGTTTTGGTTTCTATACTGCCCTTGTCTGTTATTACGTTTGTCAAGACACCCTTTTCTGTAATAATACCCGTAAGTGTTGTTTCAAATCTGATTTCCCCGCCCAATGACAAGATTTCATTTCTGATTTCCCTGACCACGCAAGGAAGCCTGTCACTTCCTATATGGGGTTTTGAGGAGTACAAAATTTCTTTTGGTGCGCCCTTTTTTGCGAATGTTTTATATATAAAGTCAATTAGCTCGCTTTTTATTCCCGTACCGAGCTTGCCGTCTGAAAATGTGCCTGCTCCGCCTTCTCCAAATTGCATATTTGAGTTGACATTAAGCCCGTTGCCTTCATTAAAAGAGTTGATATCAGCTGTTCTTTCATCAACTCTTTTTCCTCTTTCAAGCACTACCGGTTTCATGCCTGCCCTTGCAAGAACGAGTGCAGCAAACATTCCTGCAGGGCCAAAGCCTGCAATAACCGGTTTTTCATGGCTGCTTTTTTTAGGGATTTCAAGCATTTTGGGCTCGGTATATTTCTCACATTTTATTTCGTTTGTATTATAAAGCTCAACAGCTAATGTTAAAACAAAGTGAATATCTGTCTTTTTTCTTGCATCAACACTTTTCTTAATTATTTTCAAATTTTTTATGTTTTCAGCATTTGTGGACAACTTGTTTGCGGCCGCCTCAGATAAATCATCATCCTTATACATGGGTTGAAGCTTAATATTACTGAGTAAAAACATTTTTCACTTCCTCTGCCGCATTCCTTCCGGCAATAATGCCGGTACTCCATGCAAATTGAAGATTAAAGCCCCCACAGTCACCGTCAACATCAAGCATTTCACCTGTTATATAAAGGCCTTTTGTTTTTTTTGATTCACAAGTTTCGGGGTCAATTTCACTGGTTACAATTCCGCCTGCTGTCACCTGCGCATTTTTAAAACCCGTGGTGCCTGTTATCTTTGTTCTGAAATCTTTTATCATTGATGCCATCTCCCTTGGAGAGTGGGCAATTTTCACTATTTCATAGCCAATTTTCTTATGTAGTAACCCGTTTAATCTGTTTTCCTTTGTAAAGTGGGGAAACTTTTTAAGCCTGTCCTCAATAAGATTTACAAGGTCAGGAAACGAAATATCAGAAGCCAAATCAAGTGAAACCTCTGTATTTTTTCCTGCTTCAACTGCACAGGATGCTTGACCTGATAAATTGAATACAGGCGGCCCGGATATTCCGTATTCTGTAAACAAGACCTCGCCGTTTTCCTGCCTTGTTTTCCTTCCATCCAGAAAAAGCGTTACGGTGCAATTTTGCTTAACGCCCTTGAGCGCCTTCATCGGGTTTTCTGTTTTAAGCTGAACAAGAGACGGATACAGAGCAGTTTTCCTGTGCCCCAATTCTTCTGCCAGAGAGTAAGATGTACCGTCTGTCCCCATGGTCGGTGCCGCTTTTCCGCCGCAGGCAAGGATTACTTTCGTTGCCTCAATTTTTTCATTTGCGTTTGAGAGGAAAAATTTTTTGCCTTTTCCAATGCTTTTCACTTGAAAATCCGTCAGTACTTTAATATTCAGCCTTGCAGTTTCCTCCCGTAACAAATCAGATACCGTCGCCGCCTGAAGGCTTCTGGGGTACATTTTGCCGTCAATATCTTCAATACACAAAATGCCAATGCTTTCAAAAAAATCAAGCGTTATATTAATGTCTGCTAAAGACAGAACACAAGAGGCAAAAGACCTGTCGCCATAATAGCGGTCGGGTGCTATATACCTATTGGTTATGTTGCATCTGCCGTTTCCGGTGGAAAGGATTTTTTTTGCAAGCCTTGTGTTTCTTTCCAATATAATCACAGATGCCCCACGCCTTGCCGCCTCAATTGAAGCCACAAGCCCGGACGCCCCTCCCCCAACGACGGCAATGTCAGCCATATTCATATGAACCGCCCTTTCTTTTTAAGACTTAGTTCCAAATAAAATACTGTGAGCTAATGATATTTCCTGGTCAGGTACAAGTATTTCATAGCCCTGCCTGTTTTTTTCCCCTGCAGGACGCATTTTAACTTTTAAACCATCATTTTTAAGTGT
>CAZUVQ010000005.1:12760-25143 GCA_964623915.1 uncultured Oscillospiraceae bacterium | reverse complement strand
ACTGTTACTTTTACGACACCTTCAGCCGTTTCAACTAATGATTTCAGCTGCATTGCATTTACGCCGTAAGCGCACTGATACTCATTTCCCATGATACTAATACACAGTTCATCATCACCTTTTGCTTTAATAACAAAAGGTCTTAGTTTATCAATATATTTACCGTCAGATACTTCTATCGTAATTTTTGAAGCACTTTTTAAAACCCTAAAGTATTCCGCTAAAATTTTCGGTGTCTCATTTTCTCTCTCATCAACACGACCTTCAACAAGCAGAGGTGACTGCTCAGACAGAAGGCTGTCATACGTCATAAGCGTTTTAGGAAAAACAATTATTTCAATACTTCCGGATAAATCTTCAAACGTAATAAATGCCATCTGCGAATTGTTTTTTGTAATTTTATTCTTTCTGGAGGCAACCATACCGGCAATTCTTACTTTTCTTTTGTCAAAATTTTCTTCTTCGTTTTTAATTTCAGAAATCTTAGTATCTGCAGCTTTTTCAAGTAAAGGACGGTATTCATCAAGAGGATGACCTGTTACATATATTCCCACTGCTTCTTTTTCGTATGAGAGAAGTGTTTTATTGTTATACTCTTTGATGTTAGGATAATCATCTTTCATCTCATTGTCTTCATCTATTTCAAACAAAGAGGTCTGCCCCGCTGCATTGTGCTTCAAATCATATGTTGCAGCTGCCATAATCAGTTCATATGCACTCTGCATCTGTGCACGGTTATACCCCATATTATCAAGGGCTCCGCTGTATATTAGCTCTGACACGGCACGTTTATTAATATCCTTACCCGTCATTCTCCTTATAAAGTCACCCGGCGATGTAAATTCACCGTTCTTGTCTCGTTCATTAAATATTTCTTCGGCAAAGCTTCTACCGACATTGCGAACAGCACCAAGGCCGAACCTTATGTTATTGCCTTCTGCGGTAAAACGATATTTGCTGTGGTTTATATGGGGCGGCAAAACAGAAATATTAAGCCTGCCGCACTCCCCAAAATAGCCTGCAACCTTATCGGTATTATCTATTATGCTGTTAAACAAAGCCGCAAAGAAATATGTTTTGTAATATGTTTTTAAATAAGCAGTCTGATAAGCCAGTACCGCATAAGCAGCGGCGTGCGACTTATTAAATGCATATTTAGCAAAATCTATCATATCATCATATATTTCATTTGCAATTTTGCTGTTTACGCCTCTTTGCCCTGCACCGCTGCAAAAAACCGCACGTTCCTTTTCCATAACGTCAATTTTTTTCTTGCTCATAGCCTTACGGACGGAATCCGCCCTTGCCATGCTGTAACCGCCAAGGTCACGCACTATCTGCATAACCTGCTCCTGATAAACAATACAGCCATATGTTACGTCTAAAATATCTTCAAGCAAAGGATGCTTATATTTAATTTTCTGTGGGTTGTGTTTATTTTCAATATATTTTGGTATCTGATCCATGGGACCCGGTCTGTAAAGGGAGATACCTGCTATTATATCTTCAAGGTTCTCGGGTGCAAGGCGTTTCATAAAAGACTTCATGCCGTTGCTTTCAAGCTGAAAAACGCCGTCAGTCTCCCCTCTTCCAATGAGAGTGTAAACCTCCTGTTTATCGTAATCAAGGTTTTCCATATCAATTACAATACCAGCTTCACCTGCCATCTCTACGGTATTTCTTATTACAGTGAGGTTGCGAAGACCGAGGAAATCCATTTTGAGAAGTCCTAACTTCTCAAGTGTTCCCATTGGGAACTGTGTTGTTATAACATCATCATTTTTTTGAAGCGGCACATATTCATCAACTGATTTACCTGATATTACAACGCCTGCCGCATGTGTTGAAGCGTGCCTTGGAAGCCCTTCAAGAGCCTGTGAAACCTCCAAAAGCTTTGCTATCTTATTGTCGGCATCACAAAGTGTCTTCAAGTCGGGATTCATTATGAGAGCGTCCCCAAGAGTAATGCCTATCTCTGTGGGAATCATTTTTGCAACAGTGTCAACTTCACCGTACGGTATTCCCATTGCTCTGCCAGCATCACGGACAACAGCTCTTGCCGCCATTGTTCCGAAAGTGATAATCTGTGCAACATGGTCCGAACCGTATTTTGAAATGACATAATCAATTACCTCCTGCCTTCTTTCATAGCAGAAGTCAATATCAATATCAGGCATACTTATTCTTTCGGGGTTTAAAAACCGTTCAAATATAAGGTTGTATTTAATAGGGTCAATATCTGTTATTTCAAGTGCATAAGCCACAATACTACCTGCTGCGGAGCCTCTTCCGGGGCCAACAACTATGTTATTTTTCTTTGCATAATTAACATAATCCCACACAATAAGAAAATAATCGACAAAACCCATGTTTTTAATAACGGACAGCTCATAGTCAAGCCTGTCCCTGATTTCGGCGGTAATTTCAGAATAACGCTTGTCAAGCCCTTTTTGGCAAAGCTCTGTTAAGTATTCTGCCGCCTCTTTCGGAGCAGGGTATTTCGGGAGCTTGAGTTTGCCAAATTCAAAGGTTGTATTGCACATATCAGCAATCTTTTTTGTATTTGCCAGTGCCTGTGGGGCAAATGCAAAAAGCTGCTCCATTTCTTCTGCCGATTTAAGATAAAACTCCTCGCCAAAAAACTTCATCCTGTCCTCATCATCAACTGCTCTTGCCGTCTGAATACAAAGCAGAATATCCTGATACTGGGCATCCTCACGTTTTATGTAATGCACATCATTTGTAGCGACAAGCGCAACGCCTGTGTCCTCCGAAAGACGAATTATGAGAGGATTTAATTTTTTTTGTTCTAATATACCATGGTCCTGAAGCTCCAGGTAAAAGTTATTATCCCCGAAAATTTCAAGATATTTAAGGCATCTTTTTTTTGCACCTTCATAATCTCCGCTGAGAAGAAGCCGTGGAATATCTCCTGCAAGGCAAGCAGATAAAGCAATAATGCCGCCGTTGTATTTTGTTAACAGCTCATCGTCAATTCTTGGTTTATAGTAAAAGCCTTCCGTAAAGCCGGCAGACACAATTTTTATAAGGTTCTGATAACCGCTGTTATCCTTTGCAATAAGCACAAGATGTCCGTATTCATTATCATAACCGCTTTCTTTATTGAATCTTGAACGCGGCGCAGTATAAACCTCACAACCAATAAGCGGTTTAATCCCCGCTTCAACTGCCGCCTCATAAAAGTCAACAACGCCGTACATAACACCATGGTCAGTTAAAGCTATGGCTTCCTGTCCCATTTTTTTTGCTTGCGTAATAAGCTCCTTAATACGGCATGCGCCGTCAAGTAAGCTAAATTCACTATGTACGTGTAAATGTACAAATTCCGACATGTTTATCCCCTATCTTTTCACTTTATCTTTGAAGCAATTTCAAGCAGTTTTCTCATCCTGTGTGATATTCCTGATTTTGACATCTTTGGTTTTGAAATATCTGCAATTTCCGAAAGGCTTGCCTGTGAATTTTCAAGGCGAAGCAGTGCCAGTTCTTTGAGTTCACGAGAAAGGTTTTCCATTATGCCCGATTTTATAAGCTTTTCTATTGCCACAATCTGGTCAGCCGCTGCTTTTGCTGTTTTATCAAGGTTCGCAGTTTCACAGTTTACTGTTCTGTTTATATAATTTTTAGTATCTTTTTCAATACGAGTGTTAGTATAGTCCATCATAGCCTTATGTGCACCCGTAAATGCAAGTAAATCGGCAATTTCATCACAGTTTTTAAAATATATAATATATGCGGTGCCACGAACGGATATTTTAGCTTTAAATTTTGCTTTTTTAAGCAGCGACAAAAAGTCTCGGCTTAAATTCATGTGATGGGTTACAAACTCGAGGTGATATCCCTTTTCAGGGTTGACAACAGAACCACTGCCCATAAATGCGCCTTTCACAAAGGCTCTGATACAGCATTTTGAAAAAACAATGTGTTCTTGAATACGAAAAGAATTTCTTCCGGCATCATTTCGCAAGCCTATTTTTGTCAAAAACAGAATTACATCGTCATTATTTTTAATTACTGCAGTGAAAACTGTGCCGCTTCTTGTTTCTTTGGTTTTATTGTCAAGCGCAACGTCAATATTCAATCTACGCTTTGTAAGCGTTATAAACCTTTTCAGCACTGCCATGCTTTCGGTTGTAAGTTTAAGGTAAATATCCCCTTTTGCATAGTTAACTGTACCTGCAAAGCAAAACATTCCGCACAGTTCCGCAATTTGGCAGCATTCTTTGTTATATTCTGTCTTATAAATTTCATTTTTAACTTCTGAAGCAAATGACATTTATCATTCCTCCATTTTTCTGCATTAAAATAACGGAAGGGTCATTGCCCTTCCAAAATATAAGATATTTAATATGTATTGCAATATTTAAACCTCGCCTAAAAACCTTACCTCTCTTTGTAGTGCAACGCCATATTTTTCAAAGACTATATCGTGAACAGCATCAAGAAGAGCACATATATCTGAGCATGTGGCATCACCTGTATTTATTACAAAACCGGTATGTTTTTCCGAGACCTGTGCACCGCCTATCCTAAATCCACGAAGCCCTGCATCATCAATAAGCTTTGCGGCATAGCTTCCTTGCGGCCTTTTAAATGCACTTCCTGCTGACGGATAGTTTAAAGGCTGTTTTTCACGTCTTGCCTTAAACAGGCTTTCCATTTTTTCATAAATTTCTTCCTTGCTTTTTTCAGAAAGCAACATTTCTGTCTGCAGTATAATTCCACCGTTTTTCTGAAATATACTGCTTCGATATGAAAAATCATGGTCAACACAAATATTTATGTCACCCTTTGTATCAAGGTATTTTGTTTTAACTACAACATCTTTCATTTCGCCGCCGTAAGCACCGGCATTCATTAAAACCGCGCCGCCAATAGTCCCCGGGATTCCTGCTGCAAATTCAAGCCCCGAAAGGCAATGCTTTGCCGCTTTTACGGCAACCCCCGACAAAGGTGCGCCTGCTTGTGCACTGACTGTGTTTCCATCAACTAAAATATTTGAGAAGTTTCTGAAAAGTTTCAGTACAACTCCTCTTATGCCCTTATCTGACACAAGAAGGTTCGAGCCGTTTCCGATTACGTAAAAAGGTATGTTATTCGCTTTTAATAACTTTACAGCCGCAGATATTTCCGATACATTTTTTGGTGTAATCAGCACATCCGCAATGCCGCCTATTCTGAATGTTGTATGATTTTTCATTGGTTCTCTTTCAAAAACATTTTCGTTTCCGAGAACTTCTGAAAGTTTTTTTACTACAACTTCTATGATTATACAGCTCCTTTACCTAAAAACGCACTTCCTATAACGCCCGCATCATTACCAAGCTTTGCAATTTTTATCTTTGTTCTGTCTGAAATTTCAGAATATTTGTTTAAAAGCTGGTATTTTTTGACAGGATTTAAAAGATAATCTCCTTCTTTGCTTATAGCACCACCGATAAGTATAACCTCCGGCTGCAAAAAGTTTATAATATTTACAATTCCCATTGAAAGGTATAGTATCCATTCATCAACTATTTGCTTGCCGCCCTTATCTCCTTTTTTGGCAAGGTCAAATGCTGTTTTACCGCTGACACCGTCCAGGCAGGCTCTTGCTATCTCGCTGTCGGGATGCGCTGCGGCATATTCATTAGTCATTCTGATAAGACCTGTGACGGATGCATAAGTTTCCCAGCATCCTCTCGCACCGCAGCCGCATTCGTGACCGTCCTTTTCTATTACCATATGCCCTATTTCTGCTGCTGTGCCATTAGTTCCTGTAAAAAGCTTTTTGTCAAGAATAATTCCGCCGCCTATGCCTGTGCCAAGCGTTATAAAAACCATATTGTTGATGTCCTCGTCAAGAGATTCATACTCCCCCAAAGCTGCACAGTTAGCATCATTTCCAATATATACAGGCACATTAAAATACTTTTTAAACTCGGCTACCATGGGAACATTTTCAAAATCAATATTGGCAGCACATATTACTATGCCGTTTTTTGTATCGCACGTTCCCGGAACGCCAATACCAATGCTTTTGATTTTTGATATGTCTATTTTTGAATACTTAAGGATTTTATTTATCAGCCCCGTAATATCGGCAATAACCTCGCTGTAATGCCTGCCCGCATTTGTCGGGCATACATCGCTGTGGATTATTTTACCGCAATCGTCAACTATACCGGCTTTAATATTGGTTCCGCCCAAATCTACACCAAAGTAATACATTTTTATTCTCCTCAAATAATATAATGATATGTTCAGTAAACCTCAATTATTAATGTGTTGAATAATTTGGTGCTTCTTTAGTGATGAATATATCATGCGGATGGCTTTCTGTCAATCCGGCTCCCGTTATTCTAACAAATTTACTGTTTTTCTGAAGGTCAACAATTGTCGGGGTTCCGCAATATCCCATACCTGACCTAAGACCTCCCATAAGCTGATACACTGTTTCAGCAACATTTCCCTTATACGGAACTCGCCCTTCTACGCCTTCCGGTACAAGTTTTCTGTTATCCTGCTGGAAGTATCTGTCTCGGCTTCCCTCGTTCATGGCACCTATTGAGCCCATTCCGCGGTAAACCTTAAACCGTCTCCCCTGATATATTTCTTCCTCGCCGGGTGATTCCGTACAACCTGCAAAGAGACTTCCTATCATAATAGAATCTGCACCGGCGGCAATTGCCTTCGGGATATCACCGGAATACTTAATTCCGCCGTCACCGATTACTGGAATACTATGCTTTGATGCAACTTCATAAACATCACAGATAGCCGTTACCTGTGGTACTCCTATACCGGCAACAACACGTGTAGTACATATGGAACCGGGACCAATACCGACCTTAACAGCATCAGCACCGGCAGCTATTAATTCCTCTGCCGCTTCTCCCGTAGCTATATTGCCCGCAATTACCTGCAAACCCGGAAAGGCAGCTTTTACCTTTCTGACTGTATTTATAATGTTTTGCGAATGGCCGTGAGCCGAGTCAAGCGTTACAACATCAACTCCTGCCTCGTATAAAGCCGAACATCTTTCAAGAACATCATCAGTTGCACCTATTGCCGCACCGGCAAGGAGCCTTCCCTTATCATCCTTTGCTGAATTGGGATATCTTACCGCCTTTTCAATATCCTTGATGGTAATAAGACCTCTTAGCATAAACTTATCGTCAACAAGCGGCAGCTTCTCGATTTTGTGCTTGCGCAGTATTTCCTGCGCCTGTGCAAGTGTTGTACCTATGGGTGCGGTGATTAAGTTATTCTTTGTCATAACTTCGTCAATTTTTTTTGAAAAATCAACCTCGAACCGTAAATCCCTGTTAGTTAAAATGCCTACGAGTTTACCTTCAACAGTAATGGGAACACCTGAAATTTTATATTTGCTCATAAGCTTATCCGCATCACCAAGAATATGATGCGGGCTTAGATGAAATGGGTCTTGAATTACTCCGTTCTCGCTTCTTTTAACCCTGTCAACCTCAGTTGCCTGCTTCTCAATCGGCATGTTTTTATGGATTATTCCAATGCCACCCTCACGCGCCATAGCAATTGCCATAGCCGAATCGGTAACTGTGTCCATAGCGGCGCTAATAAGAGGGATATTTAATTTAATTTTATTAGTCAACCTTGTTTCAAGGTTGACATCGGCCGGCAAAACGTCCGACATGCCCGGAATCAGCAAAATGTCATCAAACGTCAGACCTTCTTTTAGAAATTTATTTTGGCTCATGGCTATCTCCTTATGAAAAATTTAAAATATTATATCAAATACATTGATAAAGGTCAACCGTTTTATCAAATGTTTACAAATTCATTTTGTAAGCACACTTATTATTTCTTCAACGCTTTTAGCACTATTTACTGCACGCCTTATATTATTTGCACCGTTTGTCCCTTTAACATACCATGCAACATGCTTTCTTGCCTCAAGAACCGCAATATGCTCACCCTTATGTGCCACAAGCATTTTTATATGGTAAATGGCTGCTTTTATTTTTTCTTCTTCTGAAATCTTGTAAATAACTTTCCCTGTTTCAAGCAATTCATGGATTTCTTTGAAAATAAAGGGGTTCCCAAGTGCACCTCTGCCCACCATAACAGCACTACAACCGGTATCCTCAAGCATTGATATTGCATCTTGCGCACTGTATATATCACCGTTGCCGATTACGGGAATTATTACTGCTTCGCGCACTGCTTTAATCACTTTTTTATCGGCCTTTCCACTATACATCTGTTTTGTATACCTTGGGTGAACGGCAATGGCTGCCGCACCATTTTCTTCTGCTATTTTTGCAACCTCAACAGCCGCCTCATGTTCTTCATCCCAACCTCTGCGTATTTTTACAGTAACAGGCACTTTTGAAGCTTCTGAAACAGCTTGAACAATATTACCTGCCAGATGCAGGTTTTTCAAAAGGGCACTGCCTTCTTTGTTGCCTGTGATTTTCGGCATCGGGCATCCCATGTTAATATCAATCACATCAAATTTTTCCGAAAGCTCACGAGCGGCATCTGCCATAATAAAGGGGTCAGAACCAAAAATCTGAACAGCTTTTTTCCCCTCGTATCCGGAGCAATCGATAAGTTTGTATGTTTTCCTGTCACGATACATAAAAGCCTTTGCGCTTATCATTTCCGTATATGTCAGATCAGCTCCGTAAAGATGGCATATTTTTCTAAATGTAAGATCGGTTACCCCCGCCATCGGAGCAAGAAAAACTGTTCCTATATCAAGTTTACCTAAAACCATATATACACCTATACAAAAACAGGACTGCATTCAGCCCTGTTTATATTTATTTACGTAATTCCGCTCTTCCTGCCTTAATCTCCTCAATATGACCTGAAAGCCTTGTTTCAAGACCACCTAATATGTTATCGGCATACTGTCTTGCACCCAGACGCACTTCCCTTGCATTTTTCTGGGAATTTTCAATTATTTCATTTGCCTGTTCATACGCCTTTTTGGTGATTTCATGCTCATTTACCATCTGTTTGATTTGTTCCTCAGTGTCTTTTATTATGTTAGCAGCTTCCTGATGAGCTTCTGTTATAATTCTTGTACGCTCTTCCTTAACCCACTTAGCCTGCTTCAGATCTTCCGGAAGTCTCAGCCTTAAATCGCTCAGCAGTTCCATAACATCTGATTTATTAACAAGAGATTTACGAATAATCGGAACAGTAAAGCTACCCTCTATGATTTCCTCAAGCTGATCAATAACATCAAATATTTCCATTTAGTACTCCTCCTTCTTAAATTTACTGTAAATGTCTTTTTCGATTTCTTCGGGCACAAGCCCTGTAAGGCTTCCATTAAATTGTGCGATATCCTTGACAATGCTTGAGCTTAAATACTGATACTCGGCACTTGTCATCAAGAATGTAGTTTCAATATCCGGAGCCAATTTTCTATTTGTAAGTGCCATCTGAAACTCATATTCAAAATCACTGACAGCGCGCAGGCCTTTTACAATTATCAGCGCACCAAGCTCATGCATAAATTCTACTAACAGCCCGCCAAAGTTTACAACTTCTACATTTGGAATATCTTTTGTAACCCTTCTTATCAGCTCTTTTCTCTCTTCAATAGTAAAAAGCTGCCTTTTGTTTGTGTTGATTAAAACGGCTATATATACCTTTTCATATAATGCGGCACTTCTTTTTATAACATCAAGATGACCGCAAGTGACAGGATCAAAACTACCGGGATAAACTGCTATCATTATTTTTTACTTTCCAATCTTTTAAAAATTGATACGGTGCTGTTCCCGTACCTCCTATCAGTTACAAGCTCAAAATCATTTCCGGAAGGAGCACACAGGTCACTGCTTCTCTCAGTTATAATAATTCCGTCATCGGAAAGAAGACATCTTTTTGCAATAACTGATAAAGCACTGTCATAAAAACCCGAAGCATACGGCGGATCAATAAATATAATGTCAAAAACACAATTACTTTTTGAAAGATATTCAAAAAAATCTGTTTTTTCAATTATTGCTTTATCCAAAAGACCTGTTGCTGAAAGGTTTTTTTCTATTATTTCTATTGCTTTTCGGCCTTTTTCACAAAAAACAGCTACGTTAGCACCCCGTGACAAAGCCTCAATACCAAGCGCACCGCTTCCTGCAAATAAATCAAGCACCGTTGAGCCGTAAATATAAGGAGAAATGATGTTGAAGATTGATTCTTTAACTCTGTCTGTAGTAGGCCTTGTATCTGTCCCTTCCAGCGAAAAAAGCTTCTTTCCTCTGGACGAACCTGAAATAACCCTCAAACAACACCCTCCCAATTTAATTAGAAATATATAGTCTATATTAATCTTTTTTAAACAAAAAGTCAATAGATATTACAAAAAATTCATAAAAACCCGATAAAATATGTTCTTATGATTTTATCTGCACAGCTTTCTGTATCCGGACGGTGTGGTACTGTTAAATTTCTTGAATGTTCTGTTAAAATTTGCTATATTAGAAAATCCCGTTTCAAAAGCAATGTCAGCTATACTTTTACCCCTTTCAGTGAGCAGTTTTTTCGCTTCCTGTATTCTTACGAAATTAACGTAATCAATGGCAGTGCTGCCTGTTGCTTTTTTAAAAAGACGGCAAAAATATGAGATATTAAGTTTCATTGCTCCAGCTATATCATCAAGTGTCAAGATTTCACTATAATTTTCTTCAATATATCTGACTGCTTTCATTATGCCCGACAAAGCATTTTCATCTATTCTTCCCTCAAGGTCATTCCATACCCCCGTTTTGTACATGAACCCCATAAGAATGTAAATATAACCTTTGATGTATGAATCAACACCTATGCCAGCATATGTTTTATACTGAGAAATGAAATTTAAAATATATGTCAGCTCATTCGTATTTTTTTCACCCGCTTTAAAGAGAGTATAAGGATTTTTACTTCTTCTCATAAACATATATATGTATTCCTTAGATTTCTTCTCATCTGTAAGTTTAACAGGGTCAAACTGATATAAACGGCTAATTTGATCTTTATATATATAAGTTGAATGAGGTATCAGAGAGTCAATAATTATTATATCTCCGGCTGACATTTTTTCTTCATCTTCTCCGATATAAAATATACGTTCACCTGATTCTACAAATATTATTTCAATTTCATCATGATAGTGAATTTCAAAAAAATGTTCTCTTGCCGATTTTGCATTATCTGATACATTTAACGGAAGCTTTCCTACTGAGTTTTTAACAAATTGATATTTCATAAAATCACCACCAAAAAAATTGTATCATAAGTGCAAGCCTTAATCGGCTTGCTTCACACCGAAGTTGCGTTTATTATATCATAAGTGCAAAAAAAGTCAATATAATATATATTTTTGTCAATTTAATACTTGAATGACATATACTATTATGATAAAATTTAAGAAAATGCTGTTTAGGAGTGATTATTATGGCAGATAAAGAAAACCTCAATGCTTATAAACAAGAACATGAAACAACAAGTATTGATACTTCAAGAAAATTAAAAGTTGGCATAATCGGTACAGGGTGGATTGCTGAAGCGCATATACAAAACTACCTTGAAATGCCTGACGTTGAAATTATTTGTGGTGCTGATATCATAGAAGGTAAGGCAGAAGCATTCTTTAAAAAATTCGGAGTAGAGGGTGTAAGGTGCTATACAGACCATGTTTCAATGCTTGAATCGGAAAAAGACCTTGATGCCGTAAGTATTTGTACATACAACTGTGCACATGCAGTACCAACAATAGATGCACTTAATCGTGGTGTAAACGTACTGCTTGAAAAACCAATGTGTGTTACTTTAGAGGAAGCTCTCGATATTTGCCGCGCCGAAAAAAAGAGCGGCAAAATATTGTCAATAGGCTTTCAGCCTCGCTTTGAGCCAAATATGCAGATGATAAAGAAAATCTGCGAGAGAGGCGAGCTTGGAGAAATATATTATATACAGACAGGCGGCGGAAGAAGACGTGGCATACCCACTCCATTTGGCACATCATTTATAGAAAAAGATACAGGCGGCATAGGTGCCCTCGGTGACATCGGCTGCTATTCACTTGATATGGTGTTAAACGCTATCGGTTATCCAAAGCCTTTAACTATTACAGGCTACAAATCAAACTTCTTCGGGACTGATCCTAATTATTACGACAAACATCCCGAATATGCAGAAAAATTCGGTGTTGATGATTTTGCAGCTGCATTTATTCGCCTTGAGGGCGGAATAATCCTTGATTTTCGAATTGCTTGGGCTATGCACCTTGATACTCCCGGTGATACTATAATCATGGGCAAAAAAGGCTCACTGCGTATCCCCTCAACTGACTGCTGGAACGGTTCAGTAGGCGGTCCTATGACAATATATCATAAAATAGC
>CAZUVQ010000005.1:0-12660 GCA_964623915.1 uncultured Oscillospiraceae bacterium | reverse complement strand
ATGTGTCCTTTTTGTTTACTTACCTAACTATAACCTCAAAGTGAGAGATTATTTTTGGTCAGCAAAGCATTCACTGCAGTAGATAGGTCTGTCGTTTTTCGGAACGAAAGGAACTTTCGCTTCCTTACCACAGCTTGCGCAAATAGCAGTGTGCATTTCTCGGCTTTCACGAATTGACTGCTTCTTTGCAACCCTGCATTCCTTGCAACGGAGCGGTTCGTTCTGGAAACCTTTCTCAGCATAAAATTCTTGTTCGCCTGCTGTGAAAACGAAATCGTTTCCGCAATCCTTGCAAACTAATGTCCTGTCTTCGTACATATTGATCCCCTCACTTTGAATAATGATAAAACCTCTGTTGGAATCGAACCAACTCTCCTTGCGGTGCTCCCAGAGCTTTGAGGCATATTTTATGGTATTTTGGAGCGGGCAACGGGAATCGAACCCGCATAGCCGGCTTGGGAAGCCGATACTCTGCCATTGAGCTATGCCCGCATTTAACGCATTTTTTCTATTTTTCTTTTTATGCGTTGCAGCGCATTGTCAATAGATTTTGGTTCACGACGAAGGATTTCACCTATGTCTTGATATGATTTTCCCTGTAAATAATAGTTTAATACTTTTTTTTCAAAGTCACTCAATAGCTTAAAGAGCTTTTTTTCAGTATCTTCATATTGCTCGCGATTAATCATTATTTCCTCAGGATTTACTACCCTTGCGTTTTCACTGAGAACATCCAAAAGCGTCATCTCATATTCTTCTTCATACATAGGCCTGTTTAATGAAACGTAAGAATTTAAAGGCGAGTGCTTCATTCTCGTAGCAGTTTTAATCGCAGTTATCATCTGACGGGTAATACAAAGCTCTGAAAAACCGCGGAAACCGGACTGCTTGTCCTCATTATAATCCCGAATAGCCTTGAATAAACCTATCATACCCTCCTGAACAATATCATCATGGTCAGCACCAATCAAAAAATAAGTTCTTGCTTTCATGCGGACAAGAGCACCATATTTTTTCATTAAAAACTCAAGTGCGTCATCATCACCTTTTTGTGCAAGGAGTGATAATTGTTCATCAGTAAATTGCTCGTACTTTTTTTCGTAATTATTAATGTCTTCCATCAATTTTTCAGCTCCCAGCAAATTACTTTCTTAATTATACATAAAGTTTTTATATTTGTCAAGTAAATTTTTATATAATATTATCAAATTTTTCAAAATTGTCCATTTATCTTCAAAATTATTAGTATAATAACACAAATTATGCAAAAAATAATTAAAAAGTCATGGAGGAAATGTTTTGAAAAAGTTGTTTTCTTATACTCTTATTATAGCATTAATGCTAATTCCGGTTAATACTGCGGAAGCTCTGGTGTATTATACAAAATCATCAAGCTCACTTTTTAACTCAGATGGTATTTCTTCATCTTCACCTGTTGTTTCATCCCCCTTGGGTGGAGAAATAACCTTCAAGGAATATGATTTAACATTGAGCGGCTATAGCGGCGCAATATTTTGCAAGGACACCGTCTATCTTGCACCCTATAACAGTAATAAAATAGTTTATATAGGCACAAATGGTGACAGAGAAACTATTGCCCTGCCCGATAATTTAAAAAATGAAGCTGCATATTGCGGAGGTGCAACCGACAATACAAATGTGTATTTTGCACCTTATAATGCTGATTCAGCTCTTATTTTAAACACAGAAACAAAAAATATTACTGCTGCCGAAAACTTTACGAAATCTTCACAAACTTTCTGCGGTGCAATTTTTGACGGTGAGTTTACATGGTTTATTCCTGAGAGCGGAAAAAGCATTGTTTGTATGGATGCACTCGGTGTCACAAACTCATATGAAATACCATATGACATACCTGCAAACCGTGCGTTTTCCGGCGGTGTTTTCGCACATGAAAAGATTTTCCTTGTTCCATACGAATCAAAGGGAGTCATCACACTTGATATAAATACGGGTGAATTTTCACGAGTTGAGTCATTAAAATCAGTTACAGGCTGCAGCGGCGGTATTTTTGAAGGCGATTTTGTTTTTCTTATTCCTTATAATGGAGATATATTATATAAAATCAACTATAACGACAATTCAATGGAAAGTATATCCATGCCTGAAATTGCAAATGCACAGTTTTCAGGTGGCGCTTATGACGGCAGAAATATATGGATGTCGCCATACTCCGGCGGAACGGTTGTGAAATATGACACTTTTTCCGGAGATTTCACAAAATATGAGCTCCCTGATACAAGAGAGCAGTATAAAAGCGGAGCCTTTGACGGAACAAATGTATGGCTTTGCCCGTTCTCCGGAAAAACTCTGCTGAAAATATCAGGCTCAAACAATCCCCCTGTTGCTATGAACTTGTTTTTAGAGGTTGAAGCAGGAAATGAAGTTTCGGGAGAATTTGCCGCACAGGATGAAAATACCGGTGACACAATTTCCTTCAGAGCAGAAACAGAGCCGTATCTCGGCACACTGATTTATGATTCTGCAACAGGAAAGTTTACCTATACAGCGGGTACCTTATCAGGAGTTGATGAATTTTATTACACAGCTTTTGATGGTTTTGACCGTTCAAACAAAGCAAAGGTAACAATTACTGTAACACAAAAGGCACAGAAAACAGGCGGTCTTTATATAGACCTTTGGGAGCACTGGGCGGAGGATGCCGCTCTAGATTTGACAGAGCAGGGCATTTTGATGGGAGAAAAGGTAGACAATTACTATTATTTTTATCCCGATACGAAGATGTCAAGAGGTCAGTTTTGCGTGATGGCAAACTCGGCTTTTGGTTTTGAAGGTTCAATAGATGACAATACACTTCCGTTTGACGATACACCGGGTGACCCTGCCTGGGCAAGGCTTGCTGCCTCCGCCGCATATCACGGCAATATGGTTTACGGAAAACCGGCCGGCAACAAGCTGTATTTTGACTATAACGAACCGCTGACAAGAATTGAAGCTCTGACAATGATATATAATGTAATAAGACCCGAGACAGGCGATAATATAATCAATAACTATGCTGACAGAGGAATATTCCCCAGCTGGTCAATTGATATAATAAACGGGCTTACCTTCAGCGGACTGCTGCGTGGGTATGAAGACAACACGGTAAGACCTTATAATAAGGTTACAAGGGCTGAAGCGGCTGTTATGCTTTCTGAGGCACTGCGGTATTACAACTCCCTCGGCATAACAGAAGAAAAGTTAAAATAATACGAGGCTGTGACAAAATGCACCGACCGCGCAAAGAAACAAAAACTTGAAAATACGGTATTTTTAACCATTTCAAGTTCATTAAAGTTTGGTAGAAAACCTGCTAAATTCAGATTTCCCCTTTAATTTTTCTTTGCGCTATGAACAAACTTCACCTCTCGAAGTACCAATGTACGCCTTCGTGCAAGAGCCTACGGGACTTACGCCTTGTAAGTCCCGTAGGCCTTCAGTTTGTCCATTCTGCACTATTTTGTCACAGCCTTTATTTTTTTGTAAATGCTTAAATTTCAGTTATAATCGCTCTGCCCGTCTTTGCAGATTCAAACGCTGCTTCCATGACACGAACTACACGCAGAGCTTGTTCAGGTGTAATTGTAAGCTCCGCCTTATTTTCAAGCTTATCAACAAATTGGTTGTACATTGGAAGAAGGCTGTCCTCTACATCACTGGGAGCATGTAAATGTATTGTTTCGAGCGTTTGCTCGGCTCTTGGTGCCATTGTTTTTGAAGGACCTGCCTTTGTGCTTACAATTTCAACTCCCCAGTTATTTGCACTTTGAATGGGTTTTACAATTTTCCCCTCACAATCCCATCCGTCTATCTGAAGTGTTGCATCAGTACCTAAAACATACCATCTTGGATGGCTGATAAAGTTATTTGTGGATACCTCAATCAAAGCAGTAAGACCACTTTCAAATGTCATTATCATGCGAAAATTATCATCAATCTCGGGGAAATGAACAGAATACATCCTGCAGAAAACGTTAACAACTTTTTCATCAATCATGTACATTATCTGGTCAATCAGATGAACGCCCCAGTCAAGCATCATGCCTCCGCCCTTTTCTTTCTGGGTTCTCCACCCTTCGGGCATTCCGCGCGACCCTTCAACACGGGATTCAATATGATATACTTTTCCCAACAAGCCTTCCTCAACCTTACGGCGCATAAGTACAAAATCCTTATTAACACGCCTGTTATGGTTTATTGAAAAAACTTTTCCAGTTTTCTTTGCCACCTCAATTATATCAATTAAATCCTTTGACGTAATTGTTACAGGCTTTTCACAGATGACGTTCTTACCTGCCAGCAAAGCATCTATACAAAGCTCTTTATGGCAATCATTTGTAGTTGCCACCAGAACTATATCAACGTCCTTATCATTTAAAAGCTCATCTTTTGATGAATATGTATAATGCCCGTTATTTTTAGCTGCTTCCATTCTTGCCGGGTCTATATCAAATACACCTTTAGTATTAACTCTGTCATATTTACTCAAAACCTTGTCAATATGAATTCCTGCCATTCCACCGTAGCCGAAAGCGGCAAGATTATATGATTTAATCATTTTTCAACCTCTTTCTATCTTATTATACATATACTTTATACTCTTACCATACAAATTGTCAAGCCCATTTGACATATTTCTACATTTGTAAGATTCTTGTAATATATACAGTTTAATGTATAGTAAAAATATTTTGACAAGTTATACAAAATGTGGTATTATATATAACATATTATTATACTCAGGAGTGATTTAAAATGAACGAAAACAACGTAAATCAGGTCTCCATTACGGAGCAGGATTTAAATGAAATATTAAAAATCCGTCGTGAAAAGCTATCAGAACTCAAAGAAAACGAAAAAAACCCTTTTGAAGAAGTTAAATTTGAGCGCACACACTCTGTTTTGGACATAAAAGGAAATTTTGAAGAAATGGAAGGCAAAGAGGTTTCTCTCGCCGGCAGAATGATGTCAAAGCGCATTATGGGTAAAGCATCTTTTTGCGACTTGGCTGACCGTGACGGAAAAATTCAGCTTTATGTTCGCCGTGATGAAATCGGTGACGAGCCTTATCTTGAGTTTAAAAAATTTGATATAGGTGATATTATCGGTATTTGCGGTGAAGTATTCAAAACGCATATGGGCGAAATTTCCATCAAGGTCAAGGAAATCAAGCTTCTTGCAAAATCATTGCAGCCGCTTCCGGAAAAATGGCACGGTCTTAAGGATATTGAGCTTAAATACCGTCAAAGATATGTTGACCTTATTATTAATCCTGATGTGAGAAACACTTTCGTCCTGCGAAGCAAAATAATCAAAGAAATCAGGTCATATCTTGACAAGCTCGGCTATCTTGAGGTTGAAACCCCCATTTTAAATACCATTCCCGGAGGAGCCGCTGCACGTCCTTTCATTACACACCACAACACACTTGATATAGATATGTATCTTCGTATAGCAACGGAACTTCATTTAAAGAGACTTATTGTCGGCGGTCTTGAAAAGGTTTATGAAATAGGAAGGATTTTCCGTAATGAGGGTATGGACCCTAAGCATAACCCCGAATTTACCACTATTGAGCTTTATGAGGCTTATACAGATTATCACGGTATGATGGATATTACAGAGGGCATGATTTCAACAGTGGCACAAAACGTTTTAGGTACAACCAAAGTAACATATCAGGGTGAAGAAATTGAGCTTGCAAAGGGTAAATGGGAACGCATTACTATGGTTGACTCGATTTTAAAATATGCAGGCGCTGATTTTTCTGTTACAAAAACTGCCAAAGAAGCAAGTTCTCTTGCAAAAGAACTTGGTATTGAGGTTGAAAAAAATAAAAGCCGCGGCGAAATTATTTATACTGTTTTTGATGCGCTTGTAGAAGAAAAGCTTGTTCAGCCCACATTTATTTTAGACTACCCCGTTGAAGTTTCTCCTTTGGCAAAACGCAAGAAGGATGACCCTGACTTCACGGAAAGATTTGAGTTTTTTATTACGGGACGTGAGCTTGGCAATGCTTTTTCAGAGCTTAATGACCCTATTGATCAAAAGGAACGTTTTATCCATCAGGTTGCTCTGCGTGAAGCAGGCGACGATGAGGCAAACATGATGGATGATGATTATGTAAATGCGCTTGAATACGGCATGCCTCCAACAGGTGGTCTTGGCATAGGTATCGACAGGCTTGTTATGCTTTTAACGGATTCATATTCAATCCGTGATGTTCTGTTGTTTCCGACAATGAAACTGAGGGATTAAAATGACTTTTAAAAAAAAATTAGAAAACTACTGGTATTACTATAAAATTCATACTATCGTTGGCCTGTTCGTTTCTATAATACTGGTAACAAGCATTGTTCAATGCGCAAAAAATGTGGAGTTTGACATGCAGCTGGCACATGTGGGTACTTCTTATATTTCCACAGACCAGATTCAGCAATCACTAAAAAATATTGTTCCTGATGTAAACGGCGATGGAAATATTGCAGTATATTTAGACAGCATTATAATACCTGAAAAACCTACCGGCGAAGCTGATTTTTATATGTCCCAAAAGCTTGCCATAACATTTGTTGACGGAAGTACAAGAATATATATCATGGAAAAGGATTTTTTTGCAAATGAGATGTACTCCGACATGTTTCAACCGTTAGAAGGAATCATAGACAAAAAATACCTTGATAACAGCCTGAAATATAACGGCATGCCCATTGCTTTATCAACTCTTGATTGTCCTTTTCTTGTTGAAAACAATATGGCAAAGGAAAACCTTTATGTTGGTATTCTGGCGATAACTGACTCGGTAAAAAACAAAAAAAACATAAATGAAATTTACAAAGCTTCAGAAAATATATTAAAGGAGTTTATAAAATAATGGAATATAAAGAAATAAATTATAAAGCATTCGGTAAATGTATTGCTATTACCGACGGTGTTATTGAGCTTTATGCAACTGTTGATATAGGCCCGAGGATAATCCGTTTTTCAAAGGTCGGCGGCGAAAATATGCTTGGCGAAAACTGTGAGTTTGACAAAAACGAGCCCACAAACGAAACATATTCCGTATTTGGTGACAACGGCATCTGGCACAACTTTGGCGGTCACCGTTTATGGGCAAGCCCTGAAAAGCTGCCTCGCACATATTTTCCCGATAACAAACCATGCCGTTATGAGATAAAGGAAAATACTCTATACCTTTATCAAATACCCCAGCCGTACACACAACTCGAGTTATCAATGGAAATAACTCTTATGGGCAACGGCGAGGTTGAAGTATGCCACAAAATCAAAAATACCGGCGCATGGGAAGTTGAGCTTGCACCTTGGGCAATATCCGTTATGGCAAAAGGCGGTGTTTGTGTTATTCCGGTTTTGCAGGAAGGTCCTGCATTATTGCCAAACCGTTTTATGTCTTTCTGGACATATTCACGTTTTACCGACAAGCGTTTTCATATGAATGACAGATATTTATATCTTGAACAGACAGACGATCCCCATCCATTTAAAATTGGTTGTGCAAATCCGCAGGGTTTTGCGGCTTATTTTAACAACTCAGATTTGTTCTGTAAATATTTCGGATATGATGAAGATGCAATTTACCCTGATAACGGTATGAACTTTGAAACATATACAAACCAACAAATTCTTGAAATCGAAAGCCTTGGTGCCTTGGAAATTTTACCGCCTGATGCATCAGTTCTTCATGCTGAACGTTGGAAACTTGTGCCTAATGTAGAATTTCCGGGCTTTGAAGATGATAAAATTGAAGAAATAGTATTGAACAATTTATAAAGTATTATAAAGACAGCTTAAGCTGTCTTTTATATAAGGAGAATATCTATGCCACTTGACGGTATTGCCGTAACCGCTATTACAAAAGAGCTTAATGCAAAGCTTGTTGGCGGTAGAATTGAAAAGGTTCATCAACCCGAAAAGGATGAGCTATGGCTGTATATTAAAAACTTACGTGAGCAGTATAAGCTTATCATGTCAGCCGATTCATCTAACCCCAGGGTGCACCTGACTGATAGTACAAAACAAAATCCTCTTTCAGCTCCAATGTTTTGCATGCTTTTGCGAAAGCATATAAGTGGAGGCAGAATTAAATCTGTTACACAGCCTTCCTTTGAAAGAATATTGGACATTGAAATAGAATCCCGTGATGAGCTTGGAGATTTACGTGAATACCATATTATTTGTGAGCTTATGGGCAGGCACAGTAATATTATTCTTGTTTCAGGAGACAAGGTTATTGACAGCATTAAACATGTTGATATTACAGTGAGCAGTGTCAGGTGCGTTTTACCGGGTCTGTCCTATTGCCGTCCACCCTCCCAGGATAAGCTGTCCCCTTTTGAAGCGAACTATGATAAGGTTTTTGAAGCTTTTCTTTCATGTGATGCTGAAGCACTTATAGAAAAAGCCGTTGTCCGCTTAATTGGCGGTACAAGCCCCCTAATCGGCCGTGAAATAGCGTACAGAGCGGTTGGTGATGTTGCTGGTAGGCTTACGGCAAACAACTTAAAATCTGTGAGCGATGTGTGCTATGATTTTATATCTATCTTAAAGAACGGCAAATTCAGCCCTTGCGTTGTCAAGGATCCTGTCACAGGAAAAACCATGGAGTTTGCCGCATATGATGTAACGCTGTACGGCAATCTTGCTCAAAAAGAGTATTATGATGATATCAGCGAGGCCATGGACGAGTTTTATTGCTCAAAGGATAAATGGGAAAGAATGAGGCATAAAGGAGCGGCAACACGAAAGGTTGTTACAAATGCTCTTGAACGCTGCAAAAAAAAGCTCCAGCTCCAACAGGAAAAGTTAGCAGAGGCTGCACACAAGGACGAATATAAAATTTTCGGTGATTTGATTACCGCTAACCTATACAGAATAAAAGAGGGCGAGGACAAGGTTAGTCTTGAAAATTTTTATGACGAAAATCTGCCCGTAGTTGAAATACCTATGGACACCACAAAGTCACCCTCCAAAAATGCGGCTTTCTATTTTTCCAAATACAGAAAAGCCAAAACAGCAGAGGAAATGGTAAGTGTTCAATTATCAAAAAACTTAGATGAAATTGAATATCTTACCTCTGTACTTGGTACTATAGATATTGCGGAAACTGAGCAGGATATTATGGATATTCGTCAGGAGCTGACCTCGGGCGGATACATTAAATCAGTAACCACAAAGAAAAACCGGCAAAAGCCGTTGCCGTCAAAGCCATTAAAATTTGAATATATGGGTTATGAAATTTATGTTGGCAGAAATAATAATCAAAATGATTATGTCACTTTAAAATTAGGCAAAAGCTACGATATGTGGCTTCACACAAAGGATATTCCCGGCTCCCATGTCTTAATTAAAAACCAGGGTGAGGAAATACCGAATGAAGTGGTTGAGGTGGCAGCCTCACTTGCGGCATATTATTCAAGCGGCAGGGAAAGTGGTATGCTTGAGGTTGATTATACCTTGATAAGAAATGTAAAAAAACCTTCCGGCGCAATGCCGGGCAAGGTCATATATGTAAGCTATAAAACGGCATATGTCCCCCCAAAAAAGTTTAAGGAGCAATAGAACATGGATTATAATAAAGTATTTAATACCTGGTTAAATTTTAAGGATTTGGACTTATCTCTTCGAGCTGAACTTGAATCTATAAAAAATAACGAAGAAGAAAAGAAAATGCGTTTTTCCAAAGACCTTGAATTTGGAACAGGCGGTCTTCGCGGTATTATGGGCGCAGGCAGCAACAATATGAATATCTATACTGTAAGGCGTGCCACAGCAGGTCTTGCTAAATATCTCGTTGATTCAGGAAAAAGTGATAAGGGCGTTGCAATTGCTTATGATTCAAGAAACAATTCTGCACTATTCGCAAAAGACACAGCACTTGTACTGGCAAAACACGGTGTCAAAGCCTATTTGTTTGATGCTCTTCGGCCCACGCCCGAGCTTAGCTTTGCCGTAAGAAAATTAAAGTGTGCGGCAGGTGTTGTGATAACAGCAAGCCATAACCCCAAGGAATACAACGGTTACAAAGCATACGGTGAAGACGGTGCTCAGGTCATCAATGAAGCAGCCGATGCGATAACAAAAAACATGGAATCAATTGACCCCTTTTCCGTTTTACCCATGGACGAACATGAGGCAATGGAAAAAGGCCTTCTCATATATATCAGCAAAGAGGTAGATGAAGCATATTATGAAGTAATTTTAGCTCATTCTATAAATAAATATTACATTAAACGGGCAAATCTGAAAATTATTTATACACCGTTTCACGGTGCAGGCAACATACCTGTCAGAGAAATAATAAAAAGATGCGGTAACAATCTTTTAGTTGTTCCCGAACAGGAGATGCCAGACGGTAACTTTCCAACGGTAGCAAGCCCTAATCCCGAAAATTTTGAAGGCTTTGCCCTTGCTATTGAAAAAGCCAGACAAGAAAATGCAAATCTGATTATTGGTACTGACCCTGATTCTGACAGAGTTGGTGTTGTTATAAAAAATGATGATGGTGAATATATTCCCTTAACAGGAAATCAGACAGGCGCACTGTTAACAGAATATATGCTCTCTGAAATGAAGAAAAATGGCACACTTCCCAAAAACGCAGTGGTAATTAAGACTGTTGTCACAAATGAAATTACAAGGAAAATTACAGAAAATTACGGGGTAGAACTTATTGACGTTCTGACAGGATTTAAGTTTATAGCCGAAAAAATCCGTGAATACGAAAACACAAAAGAAAAAACATATATTTTGGGATTTGAAGAGAGTTATGGTTATCTTCCCGGAACATACGTCAGGGACAAGGATGCCGTTTGTGCATCCATGCTGATTATTGAAATGGCTTGCAGATATGCACTGGAAGGCATGACGCTTTATAACGGGCTCAATGAGCTTTACAAAAAATACGGTCGTTTCGGAGAATACGGTGAAAGCCGTTATTTCCGCGGCATTGACGGTATGGAAAAAATTTCAAAGATTATGCAAAGCTTACGAAGCAACCCTCCACACAGCATTGCCGGCTCTCCTGTTGTATCATATAAAGATATTGAATGCGGTATAGAATACGATTTAAAGGAGGGCACAGAAAAGCCTCTTGAGCTTCCTAAATCAAATGTTTTACGCTATGTTACAGAAGACAATACTTTTCTTGCATTCCGTCCTTCGGGAACTGAACCAAAATTCAAAATTTATGCAGGGTTTTTCTCCGACAAGCACGAAGAAAAGACAACTGCCATTAAAAAAACAATTGAAGAATTAATCGGAGGAAATAAATGAACAATTTACGCTCAAAAAAAGGATTTATATGTGATATGGACGGTGTTATCTACCATGGCAACCGTATTTTGCCAGGTGTGACAAAGTTTCTTGACTGGTTGAAAAAAGAAAATAAAAACTATTTATTTCTTACAAATTCAAGTGCCCTCTCCCCCCGTGAGCTTCAGCAAAAGCTCAGCAGAATGGGGCTTGATGTGGGCGAGGAGCATTTTTATACAAGTGCTCTTGCAACTGCAAGGTTTATATCTCATCAGGCTCCCGGATGCAGCGCATATTGTATAGGGGCTCCCGGTCTTGTAAATGCGATTTACAATGAAGGTATTTCTATGAACGACTATAATCCGGATTATGTTATTGTAGGTGAAACATCAAACTATAACTATGAAAGCCTGCTAAAAGCTGTCAGCCTTGTGAACAAAGGTGCAAAGCTTATAGGAACGAACCCCGATATGACAGGACCTTCCGAAACGGGAATAATTCCGGCTTGCCGTGCCCTTATTGCACCTGTTGAGCTTGCTTGCGGAAAACAGGCATATTTTGTCGGAAAACCAAATCCTCTGATGATGAGAACAGGTTTAAAGCTTTTAGGCGTTCATTCAATTGAGGCATGTATGATAGGCGACAGAATGGATACCGATATTATAGCAGGCATTGAAACAGGGCTTGACACAGTTCTTGTCTTATCAGGCGTAACCTCAAAAGATGATATTAACCTATTCCCCTACCGCCCCACCTACATATTTGAAGGTGTGGGAGATATCGCAGAATAGAACAAATTGCAACGAGCGGCTAAATGCCGCTCGTTGCAATTTGCGGTTTTGCATTATAGCAAGCCGCTATTTTTCTATTTAATTAGCGGTAAGCTTGCCGCCGCTACAGACTGACCTACGCGCCTACTCTTCTCATCAGGAATATGAAGCTCCATTTTTGCGACAACTTCCGGAAATTCTTCTTTTAATACTTTTTTGGCATTGTCAAGAATTATCGCTCCGCCCTTACCCGAGGTAACACGCCCCATTATAAGAACATGGTCAATATCATAAAAAAGCGAATAATAGGCAAGTGAATAACCAAAATATATGCCTATTGTTTCATATATCTTTTTTGCCCTCTCATCATCCTTTGCCATAAGCTCCTGAACAACCTTAAGCTTTTCTGCAGGTGAGCTTTTCTCGTCAAGTTCAATTCCGGCGGCAGGGGCAAGCTTTATTACAGAGTCCTGAGAAAAATATTTGACACCACAGCCATAGTCCCCGCTCCACTCATCAACCATTGCGCCGCTGTAAAAATCAACGGGCACAAAAGCAAGTTCATTAAGCCAGCCTGTTATGTTTCCGTGCTTAT
>CAZUVQ010000004.1:0-34294 GCA_964623915.1 uncultured Oscillospiraceae bacterium | reverse complement strand
GATAATATACGTACGCTACGTGATGAAACAAGGTTTTCGGGAACTGCATTAAAATACAAGGTTTATATTATAGATGAAGTACATATGCTTTCAACATCCGCATTCAATGCTTTGCTGAAAGTTTTAGAAGAACCTCCCTCCCATGTCCATTTTATTTTAGCTACAACGGAGGCACACAAAGTTCCTGCTACAATCCTTTCCCGTTGTCAGAGATTTGATTTTAAGCGGATTACTGTAAATGATATTGAAAAACAGATAAAAAAAATATTATCAGACAGTGACGTTGCAATAGAAGACAGCGCAATAAGGCTTATTGCAGAGAAAGCCGACGGTGCTATGAGAGATGCTTTATCACTGCTTGACCAGTGCCTTTCTATTGGTACAAACTCACTTGATTATAAGATAGTTTCCTCTTTTTTAGGAGCCGACAATAAAGAAGTAACATATAAAATTTTTAATTCAATTAAATCAAAGGATATAAAAGGAGCTTTTGATGCCGTTGCCTCTCTTGTTGACAGCGGACAGAGTATTCCTGCTGTTACTGATGAGTTTATTGCTCTTTTACGAAATATAATGCTTTGTAAATATACCGAAAACGCTTCAATAACATTAAATGTATCCGAAGAAGAAGCTGAGGGGTTAAAAGAACTTGCAAAAGGCATAACGTCTGAATACATTGTTTTTCTGATAAAACAGGCATCGGAAGCACAATCTTTATTCAGAACAACTGTAAACCCAAGGCTTATTTTAGAGGTTTCACTTGTCAAAATGATAAATCCGCAATATAGCAGTACACCGGAATCAATAGCAGCAAGAATTGCTGAACTTGAAAATAAAATTTCTTCCGGTAATATAACTGTAAACACAAAAAAGAAAAAAGAAGATGACAGTAAAAGAGACGAAGCCCCTCTGCCCCCTCCTGTAAAAATGGTTGCAGACAGTGAGCTTTTGCAAAAACTTAAAAATTCATGGTCGGATATATTAGGAGAGGTTTTCGCAAAAAACAAATTTCAGATGTCCGCTGCGCTTGGAATGGCGGAGATTGAGGAAGACAATGGAAAGATTGCCATTGTCTATCACAATAAAGATGAATTTTTTGTTTCAAAAAACCTTCTTGAGGGTGATATTGACGCTTTTTGCGAAATTGTCAGAAATCAGACGTCACTTACCCCTGAATTTATTTTAAGGCTGCGTGAAGAAGGTAAAATAATCAAAGATGATGCACTAATAAAGTTATATAATAATATTATAAAGGAGAACGACAATGGCGAAAGGTAAATTTGGTGGCGGAATGCCCGGAAATATGAACAATATGCTTAAACAAGCACAAAAAATGCAGCAGGACATGCTTCGTGCACAGCAGGAAATTGAAGAAAAGGAAATAGAAGCATCTTCTGGCGGTGGTGCTGTTACCGTAAAGGTTTCAGGCAAAAAAGAATTGCTATCTATTAAAATAAGCCCCGATGTTATCGATGCGGACGATGTGGAAATGCTTGAAGATTTAGTTGTTGCGGCTGTAAATGAAGGTATGAGAAAAGCCGAGGAAATTTCCTCACAACAAATGAGTAAAATTACAGGCGGAATGAATATTCCCGGCCTGTTTTAACGAAAGGCAATGGACTATATATGAGAGAATTTGTTCCTCCTCTTGAGAGGCTTGTTGATGAATTTGCCAAAATGCCCGGCATAGGCAGAAAAAGCGCGCACAGGCTTGCATTTTATATTCTTGGGATAACAGCAAGTGATGCAAAAAAGCTGACGGACGCTATAACTGATGCAAAAAACAAAATTCATTACTGCAGCATTTGCCAGAGCTTTACAGATGATGATCCTTGTAAAATCTGCACGTCTCAAAAACGAGATCACAGCACAATCTGCATAGTAGAAACGCCTCGTGATGTAATTGCAATGGAAAAAACAAACGAATTTAAAGGCTTGTACCATGTACTTCACGGTGCCATCTCCCCTATGGACGGAATTTCACCTGATGACCTTAAAATAAAAGAACTTTTAAAAAGAATTACAGAAAATGAAATTTCAGAGATAATTATGGCAACAAACCCATCCGTAGAGGGCGAAGCAACTTCCATGTACCTTGCAAAGCTTATAAAGCCCTTTGATATTAAAGTCACAAGAATTGCACACGGTATTCACGTTGGCTGTGACCTTGAATATACAGATGAGCTTACTCTGGCAAGAGCACTTGAAGGTAGACGTGAAATTTAAAATAATTCTAAAGGGCGGCAGCAAAATAAAATTTTGCTGCCGCCCTTCTGCTATCTAATATCTAATATCTAAATTAGTACATTCCGCTCATTCCGCCACCCATAGGAGGTGCTGCCGGAGCTTCCTTTTCAGGTATATCAGAAACAAGGCTTTCGGTTGTGAGAATCATTGCAGCTACACTTGCAGCATTTGTAAGTGCAGAACGTGTAACCTTTGTAGGATCTACAATACCTGCTTCAACCATATTAACAAATTCGCCTGTCAATGCGTTGTAACCTATTCCCTTTGCGCTTGATTTTACTTTATCAGAAATTACAGAACCTTCAACACCTGCGTTAGCGGCAATCTGTTTTACCGGTGCCTCAAGTGCCCTGTATACTATTGATGCGCCTGTTTTTTCGTCGCCGGAAAGCGAATTAATTAAGGCTTCAACGTTAACCATTGCATCAACATAAGTTGTTCCTCCACCCGGAATAATGCCTTCTTCAACGGCTGCACGAGTAGCAGCAAGAGCATCTTCCACGCGAAGCTTCTTGTCTTTCATTTCTGTTTCAGTAGCGGCACCTACTTTTATTACACCTACGCCGCCGGACAATTTTGCAAGCCTCTCCTGAAGTTTTTCACGGTCAAATTCAGATGTGCTTTCGTCAATCTGAACTTTAATCTGATTTACCCTTGCTTTAATTTCATCAGAGTTGCCTGCACCGTCAACAATAATTGTGTTTTCTTTCTGAACTTTAACCTGTCTTGCACTTCCAAGCTGTTCGATTGTGGTTTCCTTAAGGTCAAGACCAAGCTCATCGGAAATAACCTGACCACCGGTTAAAACAGCTAAATCTTCAAGCATAGCTTTTCTTCTGTCACCAAAACCCGGTGCTTTTACAGCAACACATACAAATGTTCCGCGAAGTTTATTGACAATCAATGTTGAAAGTGCTTCACCTTCAAGGTCTTCAGCAATTATCAGAAGTTTTTTACCGGACTGAACAATCTGTTCGAGTAATGGTAAAATTTCCTGAACGTTGCTTATTTTCTTATCTGTTATAAGAACAAGAGCATCATCAAGTACCGCTTCCATTTTTTCTGTGTCAGTAACCATGTAAGGAGTGATATATCCTCTGTCAAACTGCATGCCTTCAACCACTTCAGTATATGTCTGTGCAGTTTTGGATTCTTCTATTGTAATAACGCCGTCACCTTTAACCTTTTCCATAGCATCAGCAATGAGAATGCCTATTTCCTCGTCATTGGCTGAAATTGAAGCAACTCTTGCAATATCTTCATGACCTTTAACTTTTGCACTTGCTGCTGAAAGATAATCAAGAACAGTGTCTACTGCCTTTGAAATACCCCTTTTTACTATCATGGGGTTAGCACCTGCGGCAACATTTTTAAGGCCTTCATGAATTAATGCCTGCGCAAGCAGTATTGCTGTTGTAGTGCCATCACCTGCAATATCATTTGTTTTTGTTGCAACTTCCTTAACAAGCTGAGCGCCCATATTTTCAAACGCATCTTCAAGCTCAATATCCTTTGCAATTGTAACACCGTCATTTGTGATAAGGGGTGAACCGAATTTTTTGTCAAGAACAACATTTCTGCCCTTAGGACCTAATGTAACCTTTACTGTATCCGCAAGCTGATTAACGCCTGCTTCGAGCGAACGGCGAGCATCTTCGCTAAATTGAATCTGTTTAGCCATTATTAAAACCTCCTATTATTTTATATTACTTTAGCAAGAATATCGCTTTGCCTGAGGATAATATATTCCACACCGTCAAGCTTAACTTCTGTCCCTGCATATTTGCTCATAAGGACACGGTCACCAACCGCAAGCTCCATTTTCACTTCCTTACCGTCCACAACTCCACCGGGACCTACGGCAACAACTTCAGCGAGCTGTGGTTTTTCTTTGGCAGCACCCGGTAAAACGATACCGCTTTTTGTTGTTTCTTCGCTTTCGAGCATTTTGATTACTACTCTGTCAGCAAGTGGTTTAATGTTCATAAATAAAACCTCCTATATTTTTTTGTTAGCACTCGTATGCGTTGAGTGCTAATATATGCATATAATACCACAATATGATAAAATTTCAAGCTTCGTTTTTTAGGGATAATCAGTATAATGCTCTTGATATCATTAGTTTTCTTTAAATATCTTTGAATTGCTTTTTTTTTTACAAATCATGAAAATAATTGTAAATAATTTGTATTTATATTTTAAACTATTATTAAATTACTTATAAGAATATTGCAAAAGTCGTAAATTTGTTGTATTATTATATTATTGCTATTATTTCGGGAGGTTAAAGCTATGACGAGATTAGGTAAATCAAGAAAAAAAATTATTGTTATTATTAGCATTATTGTCGTTATTCTTTCAGTTATTTTATTTATAAATATCAAAAGGTCAAAGAAAGCAAACGTTGATGATGCGATAGCCACCGTTGATGTAACGCGCGGCGACATTGTAAGCACACTTGAGGCAAGCGGAACACTTGAGGCTATTGACCAATATGAAATCACCTCAATAATCGGCGGCGAAATTGTGGCAGACCATTTTGAAGAGGGAGATTATGTGCAAGAAGGTCAGCTTTTATATGAGATTGAAAAATCTTCAATTATAAAAAATATCGATAAAGCGGAGAATTCATTAAAAGCATCAGAAATTGCACTTTCATCGGCATATGAAAATGTTTCTGACCTACAAATCACCTCCCCTGCTGACTGTGTTGTTACGGCAGTTTACATAGAAAACGGAGATGAAATAGCAGGCATAAGCAAAGTATGTGATTACATAGACAACAGTAATATGACGCTTACAATTAACTTTTTAGCATCACAGGCAAGTAATATTTACCCCGGAAATTCTGCTGAAATAGAAATTATAGGCACAAGTGATGTTATAACCGGAACAGTTTCATCTGTATCCACCGGTTCATTGACAAATGATTTTGGCTCACCTGTATCACAGGTAAAAATTTCAGTTTCTAATGCCGGCGGGATAACCGAAACAACAAAAGCAACCGCTTATATCGGCGGATATGCCTGCGCAGAACCGGGCACTTTTTCAAGCTTTAAGTCCGGCTCAATAATTTCAAAACAGTCAGGAACAGTAAATAACTTTAACATTAATGTAGGAGATACGCTGAAAAAAGGGCAAACAGTTGCCAGTATATACAATAAAGCTGTTACTGACCAGTATACAAGACAGCAGCTTTCCTATAATGATGCAAAGCTTTCGCTTGATGATCTTAAAGATTCCCTTGAGGATTATTCGCTGAGGGCAACAATATCAGGCAAAGTGATTAAGAAAACCCTAAAAAAGGGCGATAAAATTTCTGCACAAAGCGGCTCAACATCACTTGCAATAATTGCTGACCTTTCTGCCTATAAATTCACAATAAGCGTTGATGAGGCAGATATCAGAAATATTAAGGTTGGACAGGAGGCGTCAGTAACTGCTGATGCACTGGGAAAACATATATTTACCGGTTTTGTAAATAATGTAAGTATAATAGGTACCTCTGAAAACGGAGTTACAACATATCCTGTTGAAGTTCTTATTGAGAACGTAGATAACACGGATTTAATACCCGGTTTTAATGTTGATGCGCGAATAATTATCGGCGAAAGTAAAAACTGTATTATTATACCCGCAAATGCTGTCAGCAGAGGAAACAAAGTAAAACTTGCCGGCAAGGATGAAGAAATAACAGTAGAAACCGGTCTTAACGACGGCAAAAATATTGAAGTTATCAGCGGCCTTAAAGAAGGAGATAAGGTTGAGATCAAAGTGATAAAATCGAGTGGTAACGGCTTTAATAGTATGATGACCGGCGGTGGCATGGGCGGCGGCGGTGTGGAACATCCGGGCAGTAGTGGGAAAAGCGGCGCCCCCGGAGGTAGATAATGATAGAATTCAAAGAGATTTATAAAATATATAGCGAGGACGAAGGAGAAAACGAGGTCAGGGCAATTGACGGTGCTTCTTTTCTTATCAATAAAGGCGAGTTTGTCACAATAGTAGGCGCATCCGGTTCCGGAAAAAGTACTTGTATGAACATTATAGGATGTCTTGATACGCCCACAAAAGGTAACTATCTTTTAAACGGCATAGATGTAAGCACAATGAATGAGAAACAGCTTGCCCATGTAAGAAACAGAGAGCTTGGATTTATTTTTCAGCAGTATAACCTCATACCTAAGCTTACAGTTCTTGAAAATGTTGAATTACCCCTTTTGTACAAAGGTCATTCGGCGCATAAAAGAAGAGAACTTGCAGCTAATGCTCTAAGCCAGGTTGGCCTTGCTGACAAAATAAAAAAAATGCCCACACAGCTTTCCGGCGGTCAGCAGCAGCGTGTATCTATTGCACGAGCTCTTGCAGGCTCTCCTGAGGTTATTTTAGCGGATGAACCTACCGGTGCGCTTGATTCCAAAACAGGCAGAGAGGTTCTTGATTTCATTCAGAAATTGCATAGTGAAGGTAAAACTATTGTTCTTATAACACACGATAATTCCATTGCAGAAGAGGCACCGAGAACCATAAGAATTCATGATGGAAAAATTATTGAAGATTATACGAGGTAAAGGGAATTATGGATATTTCACAATCTTTTATGCTTGCTTTTAAAAGCCTTATGAACAGCAAAATGCGTTCCTTCCTTACCATGCTTGGAATAATAATCGGTGTTGCCGCTGTCATAACACTTGTAAGCCTTGTGAATGGTGTTACAAATCTTATGGTATCTTCATTTGAAAGCCTTGGAACAAACAATGTTATGGTATTTATTATAGGAAGAGGAAGCAATAGAACAGTTGACAACAATGATGTTCAAGATTTCACAAATGAGCACAGCGATATTTTTATAGGCATGTCCCCTACCGTTAATGTTATGGGTGCAATTGTAAAAAAAGACAGTGAAAACATAACAACAACCAGTATAACAGGTATAAGCGAAATTTTTGATGACATAAATAAAATAGAAATAACAAACGGTCATTTTATCACTTATTTAGACGTAGAGGATAAAATCAACAACTGTGTTATTGGTACATATGTTGCCAAATCTCTGTTTCAAGGAAATCCGGTTGGGCAAACTATTAAGATAAACGGTAATAAATTCAATGTTATCGGCGTTATTAAGGAAACTGCCGATGGTGAGGAATCAACTGCGGACGATAAAATTTATATTCCTTATACGGTTGCTGAAAAAATTTCTTTTACAAGAACAAATAATTACACATTTTCTGTAAAGGACAGCAATCAGCTTGATGAAGGTAAAGCGCTAATTAGTGAATTTTTATATTCGGTATTTCAAAACGAAGATTTATATATGATAACAACACTGGCGGAGGCGGCAGACCAGATTAATAGTATAATGGGTAAAATGTCAGCCGTTCTTGCTGGAATTGCGGCAATTTCGCTCCTTGTGGGCGGCATTGGAATTATGAATATTATGCTTGTATCCGTAACAGAAAGAACAAGGGAAATAGGAATAAGAAAAGCAATCGGGGCAACACCTTTTGATATTCTAAGCCAGTTTGTTGTGGAGGCAATTACAACAAGCGCAATGGGTGGAATCGTAGGTGTCGGGATAGGTATCGCCTCCGCTTATGGATTGGCATCACTTATTGACATGAAGCCCGGAATTTCATTTTCATCAATTTTCGTTGCCGTATCAGTATCCGCCGCAATAGGTGTGGCATTTGGATACTTCCCCGCAAGAAAAGCGGCTAAATTAAGCCCGATAGATGCATTAAGGCATGAGTAAACCATTGGAAAGGATAAAAAAATGAGTAAAAAAATAATTTGCGTACTGCTGTTTATCATTATGATGTCAGGTTTAACTGCATACGCATATAGTGAAAACACAAAATTTGTAGTATTACAAGAGCTTGGTTCTTTAGAAGGTTACGGCGGAGGCGAGCTTGGGCTTGACCGATATGTAACAAGAGCAGAATTTGTAAAAATGGCAGTTGCCCTGTCTGAGAATAGGAACACTGTTTCTTCCGTTCTGAAAGTATCACCCTTTACAGATGTTTCTTATAATTCATGGTATGCCCCCTATGTTTTTGCAGCAGCTTCAAATAAATATCTGTCAGGTTATATTGACGGCACCTTCAGACCTGAAAACAACATAACATATGAGGAATCAATTACAGTAGTTATGAGGCTTTTAGGATACAGCGATGATTTGTATCAGTATTCATGGCCACATGGTCAGGTATCTGCCGCAAAATCTCAGGGTATCACCGACGGTACAAATAAAAATATTGGAGAGCTTGTAACCCGTGGTGATGTTGCGTATATGCTCTTTAATATGCTTGACAAAAACATTTCAGGCAGTACGGCGAAATATATCAATAAACTTGGCTTTACCCTTTATGAAGATGCTGTTATAATAGCTACGAATAGCACAGATAAAGCAGTTCGTGACGGATATGTAAGCACATCTGCCGGCAGCTTTATAATTAAAAATGATTTTGATGAAAATAATGTTGGATATAAAGGTGATTTGCTCGTTGATAACAATACGGTAATAGCTTTTTCGTCCGGCTCAGTTGCCAAAAATACTTATAATGTATATTCTGTCATAGGAAACAGCATTATCGTTTATAAAAACGGCAAGCTGACACCTCTTGATTTATCATCTGACGAAACTGCTTACTTCAACGGACAACCAACTACTGTCGGAAATATAAGAAGTCAGCTTGATATCGGTTATACCGTAGATATTACAGAAAATGCTGACGGAACAATAGATTATATCACTGTCAGCTCGTCTGACCTTAGCGGCCCTTATATTGTTAAAAATCAAAACTGGATGTCAACTTATAAAATAGACAATGATGCGATTGTTATGAGAAAAGGCTCAAGAGCAGATTTCTCTGATGTAACTGTAAATGACGTGATTTATTATTCCGATACATTAAATACAATTTGGTGTTACAATGACACTGTTACGGGAATATATGAAGGCGCATCGCCAAATAAAAATACACCTTCATCTGTCACTGTTTCAGGTAAAACCTTTGCCATTGAAGGCTCGGATGCATATGATGCTTTGTCTTCAAACGGCCCTTATAAATTCGGTGACACAATAACTCTGCTGCTTGGTAAAGACAGCGGTGCGGCAGGTGTAGCACTTGAAAACACGCAAAAATACTCGATGATAGGATATCTTATTGATACAGGCATCAAGGAATATACTGATAATAATAAGAATAAATACACCGCAAATTACATTTCTGTTGTCGCTGCAGACGGTGAGATAAATGAATTCAAAGCCTCAAAGGACTATGAACAATATAAATTTCAGGTGGTTTCTGTGAGCCTTGACAACGGTTATGCCCGTGTCACCGATACACAAAATAATACATCAAGCGGCGGAACATTCAGTTATTCCGGAAAAGCATTTTCAAAACACAAAATTGATAATAATATTCAGATTTTAGAAGTTTTGACAAGCTTTGACTCAAACGGTACATCCATATATAATACTGTATATCCCCAAAGGCTTGAAGGTTGTTATATAGAAAAAAAACAAATTAAAAACATAGAATTCAATGACGAAAACAAAATTTCAAAGATAATTTTTGAAGATGTAACAGGCGATTTGTTTACTTACGGGCTTGTCACAAGTGCCCAGTCAAATTCCATGGGAATGAATATAAGCGGTGCATACACATATTTTGACGGTACAGTTTCAAAATCAATAAATACAATGAACTCTTATTTTTCAGTGGGTGCAGGTATGCCGGTTAAAATTAAGAAGGGCAGCACTCAGGTGCCGGAAAGCATTGTGGCACTGCCTAAAAAAGGCATAATTACCACTGTGACAGAATCAAGCGTTCTAATAGATAACAAAGCTTATAGTATAACTACAGATACACTTATTTACGTAAAAGGCAGCAGTTTTGATTACACTGTTACAAACAGCAGTGAGCTTGAAAAACTGAAAAATGGATACAAATTAACAGCTTACATGGACAAGGAAGCTTCGTCGGGCGGAAAAATCAGAGTTATTGTTGCAGAAAAAGCTATAAAATAGTTTAAAAAGAGGGCATTAAGCCCTCTTTTTAAACATTTCGTTCTGCTATCTCGATAGCTTTTGTAACAATATTTCCGCAGTCCCTTGAGGATACATCTCCCCAACCGTTGTCCCTTTTTACTTTTTCATATACACCAAGCTCTTTCGCGATTTCTTCTTTTAACTTCTCGCTCATTCTGCCTCTTCGTGACATTGTGGTGGGCTCCTTAAATATTATTTTTGTGCACACTATTATTCTAACCACTAAATCACGTAATATAAGAGGTTTTATTGCACATATCTTGATAAATTATTCTCAGTTACTATTGAAATACCTTCTTGCTTTAAATTCTCTCCACTGAGATAAATAAGAAATTTTTTATCATTTAAGCTTACTTTTGCTTCATAAACAGGATAATCGTATTTATAGCTGTCGGAAATTACTGCCTTGTTTATTTCAGAAACACTGTAATTCGATAGCTTTTCACGAACTTCCTCATCAGTATAATTATGCGTTAAATTAGTTTTGTTGTTTAGCATATTCAGATAACCGCTGTAATCAATATATAGGATTTCAAGGTTATCAAGAGCAACTTTCAATTTAACTGTTGCCGGATAATAAATTACATCTTTTTCTTTATCAGCCAAAAAAACAGTGGCGATATTTTCATAAATTTCATATTCGTATACACTAAAATCTGAAAACCCATTGCTTGTGACATATTTTTTTGCCGCCTCTATCGCATCATTTAATTCATAATTTGTAGCTGTTGGTATCCTTTGTGAATCATAGCTTATTATAACGCCTGCCTTCTCTGTTACTGCTGCATAAATCTCATTTCCAATACTATTTTTAAATGTTATATTAAAAAGCTTTCCGGCGGTATCGGTTTGCGATTCATATATATTATAATCCGTAATATTTTGCCCCATCTTTTCATTTACAATATTAATTGTATTTTCTGCCGTTATTGATGAATGCCCTGTAAAATCAGCCGGCTTTTTTAAGCTACCCGAATATTTACCGTCATATTTTGGAGATTCATAATCACCAAAACTTTCTTTAATTGAGCTGAATGTATCTTTAAATGGGTTTTCCTTATAACTGATATTGGCAAACACGCTCAAATCAGTATGGCCGGCATTTATGTTATCTGATAAATTAACCAAAGATTCTAAAAGACTTTCGGAGTACTTAGCGAAATCTAAAAATGTTTTTCTCTCTTCATCAGTTAGTTTTTTTTCATCCAAAACCTTTAAAGCGGATGATGCCGAATAATCGCCCACTTGATTTACAAATTTTACACAGTTTTCAAGAATTCCGCTATCAGAAGGTAAATTATTTAATGATGACGCCGCAAATGCCGTATCAGAATAAATGCCGCTTACCACTTTTGCCGTCTGGCAATTATCCTCACACAAATATGCTTTATATAGATTATCACTAATTCCTTCAACTTCAGTTATAAGTTCACTTATCTCCCTTTTATACTTGTTTACCGTATCATATCTGTACTTTTGCACAATTGTATAGTATTTTCTGGTAGAAAAAAACAGCACGGCAAAAGCTGTCACCACAACTGCTATCAAAAAATATTTCAGTATTTTGTTATGAGAACCAAATTTATCAAAAAACTTCATATAGTAATCTCCGTTCGAGCTTTTAGTAATAGTTTAAGTAAATTTGGGTCAATTATTCAATATTTTTACCATTTTAAAATATTGTCACCTTTAACAATAAATGCCTTTTTTGAGATTTTAGCCATAGGAGTATCGCAATAGGAATCAGAATAAAAATTTTCCAAAACAATGCTTGGAAATTGTTCTTTGAATTTTTTAGGTTTTTCCTCTCCCCAACAATTAAGCCCTTTGTATTTGCCGCTTTTTTTATCTACATCAGATGCTAAAAGATACTTTATACCAAGCTTATCGCACAAAGGCTTTAGATAAAAATAAGGTGAAGCCGATATTATTACATCGTCCTCTTTTTTCATTTCTTTATACCATTTTTTAATTTTGTGCATGTTATTTCCCCAAAACACGTCAACCTCATTATCAATATCTTTTAAGCCTTCAAAGTATCTGTAAAAGACCTCCTTCATTTTCGTCTTTGTTATCATCCCAAATAAGCATTTGAAATATGCCAATGACTGAATGGGCAGATATTTAATAATTGAGGGATGCCGCATTACACAGAATATATAAAAATCAATTGAACTGTCACCATTATATATAGTTTTGTCAAAATCAAATGCATTCATTTTATTCATCCTTTATTTTTGTTATTATGAGTATACCAGTTTTCTATTATTCAGTCAATGCTTTTAACTTTAAAAATATGCTAAAAAAGTAAAAAAAATGTTGAACTATACAAAATATTGTGGTATTATATAATTACTATAATATATAGGAGTGATAGCTTTGTTTAAAAAGTTTATATCGATATTATTATCTTTCGCATTTCTCGCATCCATGCTGACAGTATCGGTTTCGGCTGCCAAAGCATTTGATGATGTTACAAGCAATGAGTATTCCTGGGCAAAAACACAGATAGAAGAAATGGCTGAGCTTGGAATTATTAAAGGCTACAACAATAAAATATTTGCTCCGGAGGATTCTGTAACAAAAATTCAGGCACTTCTTCTTTGCTCGAGAATTCTCGGTTTTATTGATGATGATGCAGGAGATTTTATTGATATTGCATTTGAATTGTACGGTGATATCGTAAGTGAATACAATCAAGAATATGTCAGCGAAATATGTTATCTTATTTATAAGGGTGTTCTTTCCACCAGTGAGCTGTCTATATATATCAGCGAGGATAATTCTGATGTGGCTCTTAAAAGATATGAGGTTGCCACGTTAATGACTAAGGCAATGAATGCCGTGTCAGAGGCAGAAACGCTCACATCACCTACTGTATATAAGGACAGTGCCGATATACCGGCGGCATCAAAGCCTTATGTAAATTACGTATATTCAAAGGGTCTCATGCAGGGTATGACGCCAACTGAATTTGTTCCTTTGTACAAAGTAACAAGGGCTCAGATGGCTGTAATGCTTTACAGAATGAGAGATGCCCTCGATGAGACGAGAACATATGCAGTTGTTGACAAAATTAACGCAGGAACCGTAATGTATACAGATTATGACGGTAATTCTAATGGAGTTTCGGTATTGTCAAAAGCCGATACGAAGGTTTATATAGACGGTTATTTATCGTCCGTTAATGACATAGCACCAAAATCAATTATTTGTATTACAAAAAGGGGCTCTGATATATACAAGATAGATGCCATTACAATTAAAGGTGATGAAATCTTTGTAGGTGCTGTAACCTCCGTATCTACTGCAACAAAAGGCTCAAAAATAAAGGTTCAAGAAATAGGCAGTTCACAAGCTTTAGAGTTTCCTGTTTCACAGAATGTTTCTGTTACATACAGTAAATCTGCAAGCTCTCTTTCAAGTATAAAAGCAGGAACTTATGTTGAGCTTCATCTAAAAGATGGTGAAGTTATGGTAATAAATGCAGCTCCAAGGCAAACAACTGTTGTTGGTACTGTGTCTAATATTGTATTATCTCCAGAAGTATTGCTTTTTGTTGAATTGAGCAGTGGCGAAACAGAACAATATGCTTTTGCAGATGAAGTTACCGTTGAGCGAAACGCTAAAACAGTTAGTACAAGTGATGTATTAATCGGTGATAAGGTAAATATGACGCTTACATATAATCAGATTTCCTCTATCAAGGCTACAAGCTCAAGCTTTAAAGATACAGGTACTATTGAAGAAATAAAAATTGCTGTTCAACCAACTATTACAATTAAAAGTGATGGTAAAAACGCAACATACAGTCTTTCAAGAGATGCACTTTATGAAATTGACGGTATTGAGGCTACTATTTATGATTTGAGATTAAACGGAACTGTAACAGTTGCTATTGAAGGGGAAACTGTAACAAAAGTTACATCATCTTCCCCCACCGTTGCTTCTGCATTGACAGGAAGGATTTCAATTCTCAACGGTGCTTACGGCTTCTTTATTCTTGACTCAACGGAATCTAACGGTAAATTGGTATCAACACAGGTATTCTTTAAGAGTAATACAATTAAGATTTATGACAGCGTAGGAAGAAAAGAAGTATCAACAACCGCTCTGAAGCAAAACATGAATGCAACTGTCACCGGCTACATGGATATGGGTGCTTTTGTTGCTTCAACAATTGTAATACTTCCATAATAGAATATTTTTAGAATAAAAAACCTTGCAGCCACGGCTGCAAGGTTTTTTTAAACAATTTATTCGTACTCCACAACGTCAATCCAGTGCATCAGAAAATCTTCTTGATTTTTCTTTTTTAAAGACAACTGTGAGGCTGCTACAATGGGAATCCATTGTTGTACATATTTTTTTGGTGTATCTGTTTTTTTACAGAATAAATTTAAGTATTTTTCGGCAATGTCACCTTTTCCGGCAATGGAAAACAAAAGATAAGTCTGTGCCACATCTGCGCTTGCATTACCTTGTGTCGCATGTGCCCAGTCAAGAATATAAGTCTTACCGTTTTCCGATAATATAATATTACTCGGATTAAAATCACCGTGGCATACTTTTTTATGCTTTGGCATACTCTCAAGCCTTGTACAAAGCTCATAACATATTGTAGCATCAAGATCTGTTTCAAGTATTTTTCTGTGCATTTTATCCTTTAGCTTATTTAAAAGCGGTGCCTTTTTGTCATGCACAGAAATCTGGATATCTACAAATAATTCAATGTATTCATCCATTTTTTCAGGGTTTTCCTCCATGAGCATTTCCAGAGTTTTTCCCTCAATGAATTCAGATTCAATCGCCCACTTACCGTCGTTGTTTGAAACATTTAAAAGCTTTGGTACAAGCAGCCCTGTTTCCTCAATCCTTGCCTGATTTAACGCCTCATTTAAAACATCTGATTTTGAAAAGCTTTTATCAAACAGTTTGATAACCTTATTATTGTCTCTGTAAACAGTTTTAAATGGTCTCTTGGCAATAATATTATCACATTTCATTACTTTGCACCTCCGTAATAAACTTTAAGATACATTTCCTTTATTTCACTCATGAGTGGGTACCTTGGGTTTGCCCCTGTGCACTGGTCATCAAATGCCTGGTCAGTCATTTCATCAAGGTTTTTCAAAAAGTCTTTTTCATCAATTCCATAATCTCTGATTGTCTTTTTTATTCCAACCTTTTCTTTAAGAGCATCAATTTCTTTTATGAGTTTATCAAGCTTTTCTTGATTATTTTTGCCATGAATACCAAGGTAATCAGCTATCTCTGCATAGCGCGCGAGTGTATGCGGGTGGTCATACTGCGAAAATGTACCCATCTTTGTGGGTGCTTCTGAAGCATTGAATCTCATTACTTCGCAAATCATCAAAGCATTTGCAATTCCATGGGGCAAATGGTGAAATGCACCAAGCTTATGTGCCATGGAGTGGCATACACCTAAGAAAGCATTAGCAAATGCCATACCTGCCATTGTTGCCGCATTTGCCATTTTTTCGCGTGCTACAGGGTCGTTCGGGCCGTTATCATATGCTCTTGGCAAATATTCAAAAATCATTTTTATGGAGCGCAGTGCCAAGCCGTCAGTATAGTCAGTTGCAAGCATTGCTGCATACGCCTCAAGCGCATGTGTTAATGCATCAATACCGGAAGCACTCGTTAAGCCTTTAGGTGCATTCATCATCATATCGGCATCAACTATTGCCATATTTGGCATTAGCTCATAATCTGCAAGCGGATATTTAATACCGGTCTTTTCATCTGTGATAACTGCAAACGGGGTAACCTCAGAACCTGTTCCTGCCGATGTGGGAACAGCTATGAAGTAGGCTTTTTCGCCCATTTTCGGAAAATTGTAAATTCTTTTTCTAATATCAATAAAACGCATTGCCATGTCCATGAAATCAGCTTCGGGGTGTTCATACATAACCCACATAATTTTAGCTGCATCCATTGCACTGCCGCCGCCTACCGCTATAATGCAATCCGGTTCAAAGGCAGTCATTTCAGCGGCACCTTTTTTTGCGCTTGCAAGCGAAGGGTCAGGCGCAACATCAGAGAAGGTTTTATGCATTATTCCCATTTCATCGAGCTTTTCTGTGATTGGCTTAGTATAACCATTATTGTAAAGGAATGAGTCAGTTACAATGAAAACCCTCTTCTTCCCCAAAACATTTTTAAGCTCATCAAGTGCAACAGGCAGACAGCCTTTTTTAATATATACCTTTTGGGGCGTCCTGAACCAAAGCATATTCTCTCTCCTCTCGGCAACTGTTTTTATATTTAATAAATGCAAAGCTCCAACATTTTCCGAGACTGAGTTTCCTCCCCATGAACCACAGCCAAGTGTTAAGGACGGTGTAAGCTTGAAATTATAAAGGTCACCAATACCTCCGTGAGAAGACGGGGTATTTACGAGAATACGGCATGTTTTCATCCTTTCACAAAACTCTGCGAGCTTATCTTTTTGTGATATTGTATCAATATAAATACTTGATGTGTGTCCGTATCCGCCGTCTGCTATTAAGTGTTCAGCTTTTGAGAGGGCATCAGAAAAATCTGCTGCCTTATACATAGCAAGGACCGGTGATAGCTTTTCATGGGCAAATTCTTCTGATATATCAACGCTTTTTACTTCACCGATTAAAATTTTAGTGTTTACAGGAACATCAATATCAGCCAGCTTTGCTATTGCATGTGCTGTCTGGCCTACGATTTTTGCATTTAATGCTCCGTTTATTATCATAATTTTTCTTACTTTTTCTGTTTCATCAATATTCAGAAAGTAACAACCACGGTCAATAAATTCCTTCTTAACCTTTTCGTATACGCTTTGCATTACAATAACTGACTGTTCGGAAGCACATATCATTCCATTATCAAAGGTTTTTGAGTGTATAATAGAGTTTACTGCAAGAATAATATCTGCAGAATCATCTATGATTGCAGGTGTATTACCGGGTCCTACGCCAATTGCAGGTTTTCCTGATGAGTATGCAGCCTTAACCATTCCCGGTCCGCCTGTGGCAAGAATTATGTCAGCTTCCTTCATAACTGTATTGGTAAGTTCAAGGGAAGGAACATCAATCCAGCCTATAATATCCTTTGGTGCGCCTGCTTCGATAGCTGCTTCAAGCACAATTTTTGCAGCTTCAATTGTTGATTTTTTTGCCCTTGGATGTGGGCTTAAAATAATACCATTTCTCGTCTTTAATGCAATAAGAGTTTTGAAAATCGCAGTTGATGTCGGATTTGTTGTTGGAATAACAGCCGCAATCAAACCAATCGGTTCTGCAATTTTTTTAATGCCGAATGCATTGTCTTCCTCAATCACACCACACGTTTTTACATTTTTATATGCATTATAAATGTATTCGGAAGCATAGTGATTTTTGATAACCTTATCCTCTGCAACACCCATTCCCGTCTCTGATGCGGCCATCTTTGCGAGTGGAATCCTTTGCTTGTTGGCAGCTATTGCCGCAGCTTTAAAAATTTCATCAACCTGTTCCTGAGTAAATGATACAAACTCTCGTTGAGCAGCTCTTATCTTATTCATCAATTTTTGTAATGCTTCAGGACTGTCGACAATTTCATAGTTTCTTTTCATAATAACTCACCCTAACTTTGTTAAATTATAAACAATCTTCGTTCGTTAATAATTTAACACACTTTCCATTTATTTTGAAATGCAAAATTGGAATAGAACTATGCAAATATAGATATGAATGGGTTTTTGGATAATATTTAGTGATATTCAACCTCTGATACTTCATTAATTATTTTATTAAGTTTTTCTAAAAAACAATTTTCAAGCTCTGTAAACTGATAATTTTCAGGATATATTATAACATCCTTATATTTTCCGCCAACATAATTGCACTTTCTTTGAATTAAAGAGTTCCTGTGTAATATATCAAGCGGTATCGGTGATGTAAGCATATATGAACCGAAAATATCAGCTAACAAATCGAACTGACTGCCGCGTTCATAAATATATATTTTCTTTGAAATATTTTTACCGTTGTTTTTATTGTCAACAGATAAGTATGGAACAACATTATCGCCGTGTATAACTTCTATGTATTTTATAAGGTCATCATAATTTATTACTTTATTTGAAGCAAGAGGGTGTTTTTCATTCATAATAGCTAAACATTCAAATTCCCACAGTGGTTTAATAGTGAAGTTCTTATCAGTTAAAAAACTGGTAAAGTAATTTTCATATATTGACTGATACCTTATTATGCCAAAGTTGTATTCACCGACAGATACCTTGTTTATTGCACGTATCGCATTTGTTTCCTTATAATTAATATCAATGCTTTTAATATGGTCAAGTTCCTTAATAAAGCCTGTCAATGCCTTTGAAATATAGCTTGCCCTCGGAACAGCAATACTAAAGCTTTGTTTTGTGTCTGATTTATAAAGGCCTTCCATTTCATCAATCTGCGAAAGTATATTTTTGGCGTAATTCAAAAACTCAGTGCCTTTTTTTGTTGGCAGTACGCCTTTTGAAGTTCTTTTAAATATAGTTATTCCAAGGTTTGATTCAAGCTCCTTTATTGTTTTGCTTAAGGTAGGCTGTCCCATAAATAAATTTTCTGCCGCCTGTGTTATTGAGCCTGCTCTTTCGATTTCAACGGCATATTTTAAATGCAGAGTATTCATATATACTCCCTCCTGACAGGAATTATCATAAGTAAAAATATATTACCTAATTTTATTTGATTATACTACCAAACAGGAAAAAGTTCAATATAAAAGCATATCATTACTTAAATATTTATATCTTCTTTCTTAACTTCCCTATCCCGAAAATTATTAACGGAAAAATATATTCAAATATTATATTTACAAACACAGCGATTCTTGAAGAAAAAGTTTCCAGCTCAAAACGATTTCCAACCATATATAAAGCACCAATTCCCGCAAATACAACTATAGGACTTATCGTTGTATTTACATCTGAAAGCTTAAATAACGATTTGAACATATATGCAATTATCAGCGTAAACATTGAAATAATTATAAAATCTGATATTACCCATATAGCTAAGAGGATTGACTCAAAATGGTCAAGTGCTTCTAATATTGAAATATTTTTAATAACCATAAAAAACGGAAGTGATACATGGGAAGCAAGCCTTGACCCAAGCGTTCCTATAGTCATTATCATCATTAAAAAAGTGGTTGTAAATAATATAATTAATCCTCTGAAGGAAAATTTTTTAATATATTCTATGTTTTGAATTTTGTCTGCAAAAAAGAAGAAAAGCAGATAATATCCCCAAACAGTAACGATGTTAAAACTTGATTTTAACACCGGTAATGCGTCAATATAGCTTACGTTCATAAGGTTTCTGTACTTTATGTCAGAAATTGAAAACAAAAAGGCTAATATAAATGTAAAAATTATCAACGGGAAGAAAACTTCATTCGCCCTTGCAATTATAACCAAACCTTTTCTCGCAGCAATAAATACGAGCGCAAGTAATGAAATCAGCAAAAAAACCTGTGATGTGTCAGGCATAATAGAGCTTAATAATCTCTCGGAATAATATCTTGTATACAAAGAGAGCAACACCAAAAGCCATATTATATATAAAAACACTACTATTTTTCCTGCTATATTTCCTAAAATATCACTATATATATCGGAAAGGTTTACGTTTTTATTTTTACCAAAAAAAGAATTTACTAAAAAAACCAATAATATCAACGGTATTATTGCAGGTAAAGGTGCAAGCCACCCTGCTTTTCCCGCTACTTTTGCGGTGATTTGAGGGAACAGACGAATAGCAGGTGACATGGTTGATATAATGAATAACAGCATTGCCTGACGGACAGATATTTTACCTTTTGAATCAATCACAAAATCACTCCTTTATATTTGCAAACTTTAAAATATAGCTTGCAATACTTGGGCGGAAATTATCGGACAAGTAAATTCCACCAAATACTGCCACTAAAGTCATCAGTGTCAGATACACTATTATATCCTTTTTTTTACCTTTTTTTTTGATAGCAATAATATCGAAAACTGCAAGCACGATAATTAACAAAACATAAAAGTAAATCATTATTTATGCTCCTCCTCCAAAACTCCGTTTGGTTCTCTTATATCATAAGTTCTGTTTATCCTTGATTTTACTTCAACATTAATTTCAAGGTTTGGAAATATTTCGTCCCATCTGTCCTTGAAATTTTGCCATTTTGCAGGATGCTTTGTTTCAATGACATTTGCTATATCTATAAAATCTACATTAAGCTCTTGAGCATAAGAAATAACGCTTTCAATTTCCTCTTTAATTACCTTTGATTGCTCATCCATTAAAAATGCCAGAGTGTCCTCTGTGAAAACTGAATTTTTCGAATGAACCTCATCAACATTAGTTGATAGCTTGACATTTATTGAAACTTTCTTGATTTCATCATTTTCAAACTCAGGTTTAAAACTTGTACTGCTGTCAATTATTTCAAGTGCCACCATATTCCTGTCACGATCACGAACTTCAATAACACCTGAACCAACCCTGTTCAATATAAAATTTTCTCCGCGTGTCATTTTCTTATCAAGAATACATTTTAATTTAAAATCCTTAAAAACTGAGTAACCGGCAAGCTCAACTTCATAAGAAGTCTTCTGCTCTTCCCCCCCATCTTCACCGCTTGTGCCTTGTCCTTCCACTGTTGTTTCTTTATCTTTTTCTTTTAATTTAAGAGTAGGTGCCAGAGCACAGCTGTATTTATTATTAAGCCAAAGTACAAACTCCACTAATTCAACTTGTTTTGCCCCTGTAACAAGCTTTGAGTTATCACCTATAATCGCAAGTCTTTCAGGCATAAAAACTTCTTTATTAGAGCTTTTTGTTATAAGTTCCTTCGCAGTTGAACCTTCAACTATATAAATGTATGCATTTCCACGCATTTCATGGTCCCTTGATAAAAAGTCAAGATATTTTACTATACCTTCTCTTGCAGCTTCTTCACCAAAGAGATAGAATTCACAATGTCCTAAAAAAATACTTTTATCAGAAGAAGTATGAAACTGCCGCTCAGCTTCAAAGAAAGTATTTGCTTTGTTTGACTGAATAGCACTTTTAGAGCTTTCCTCACCCCCGATTATTTTGCCGGTATTTTCTCCTGGTTTTTTTGAGATAACCGTAACGCTGATTTTTTCAGGATCATCAGTTTCCTTGTCAAGCCCGACGGCTCTTATCATTAATAATTTGTTTATTTCTCTTCTTTCAGGCAATATTCCGGAGCAGCCATAAAGTAAAGCTATAAAGAGTAAACCAATAAATATTAATAAAATTTTTTTGTAAATATTAATCACCCCTGACGCTGTTTATTATTAGTATTAAGATTTTCCGGTCTTTTTTTCATCAGCCATACTGGCAATCTTAAAAGTGAATCTGTGGCAATATTACGTCCTTCGTTTGCAGAAAATGGCGCAAGATAAGAAATGCCAAAGCTTTCCATACCTGCTAAATGAATTATCAACAAAATAAGGGCAACCGATAATCCTAAAAGACCTGCAATAGTTGAGAAAATAGTTATAATAAAACGCCATAAACGTGTTGAATTTGAAAAATCCTGATTTGGCATTGTAAATCCCGCAATAACGGTTACAGCAACAACAATTACAATTGCAGGTGATGCCATTTTTGCTTCAACAGCAGATTGTCCTACAACCAATGCACCTACTATTGACACTGCCTGTCCTATTGATTTTGGCATTCTAAGCCCTGCCTCAAGCAAAATCTCAAAGGAAATGAGCAAAATGAAAACTTCTATAAATGTCGGAAATGGAACACCCTCCTTGCTTGATATTATTGACATAGCAAGCTCAGACGGTATCATTTCCTGATGAAATGAAGAAAGAGCAACATAAAAGCCCGGCAAAAACATTGTTACAAAAAGAGAAAAAAAACGAATAATGCTTATCATTGATGCAACCAGATAATTTTTTGAATAATCCTCTGTAGCTTGCATAAATTGATTAATACTGGCCGGCACTATCAATGCAGTAGGCAATCCGTCAATTAAAATTCCTACTCTTCCTTCCAGAAGGTTACCGCAGAATTTATCGCTTCTCTCGGTATACAGTATCTGAGGAAAGGTTGAAAATTTATTATCTACTATGAACTCTTCTATATAGGCAGTTGCCAATACACCGTCAACATTAATTTTCTGCAATCTTTCTGTCACTTCCTTCACAAGATTTGCATTTGCAATTTCATCTACATAACATATAGCAATGGAAGTAAGTGTCTGCTGTCCTATAACAAGTTGTTTGATGCGCAGATTTTGTGTTCTTATTTTACGCCTTACCAAAGTGGTATTAATGCGTATTACCTCAATGAACGAATCCTTGGCACCTTTTATAACATTATCGCTTGAGGACTCCTGAATACTTCGTTTTTCAAATCCTTTTACCTCAAATGTGACTGCACGTTTTGATTTGTCAAATATCAGTGCTGCAAATCCGTTTAGTATGTCATTTATTGTGTCATCAATACTATCTCTGACATTCTGAGTAGCAGTGTAAATTGTACCATGCTCAATAAGCTTTATTATTTCCTTTTCGTTTTTCGCATTGCCCAGCCTTGTCTCCTGAAGGAGCGGTTTTAAGACATCGTCATTTATAATTTTACTGCTTACCAACCCATCAACAAAACAAAGCGTAACCTCCAGGTCTTTATCACCATTGATATAAAGCTTGCGTATAACAATATCATCGCTGTCTGAAAGCAATAAATCAATATTCTCTGCCGTCAATTTTACATTTTTGTTTTCAGGCTTTTCTTCATATAAATAGCTTTTCCCCTTACTGTTCTTCTTCCAAAATCGCAGCATTATTTTTTTCTCCTTTTAAATTAAACCTTTTTATATTATTACCATTTCATTCCTTCATATGCATTTTACAAATAAAAATACCGCTAAACCTTTTGGTTTAGCGGTATAATAAAACATAAATTTCTTTTTTTTAGTTATATGGTTTAAACCATTTCAAACGCAATGCATTTGTTAATACTGATACTGAACTCAGTGACATTGCCGCCGCAGCGAACATCGGATTTAAAAGAGGCCCTCCGAGAAGATACAATAAACCGGCAGCAATCGGTATTCCGGCTATATTATATCCGAATGCCCAGAATAAATTCTGCTTTATGTTTCGTATCGTGCTTTTGCTCAGCGCAATTGCAACAGCCACATCCATTAAATCGTTTTTTAATAAAACAATGTCGGCAGATTCCATAGCAACATCTGTTCCTGAACCTATGGCAATGCCTATGTCCGCCTGAGCAAGTGCGGGAGCATCATTAATACCGTCACCTACCATAGCAACCTTTATACCTAAAGACTGAAGCTTTTTTATTTCTTCCGATTTATCACCGGGAAGAACCTCCGATAATACCTTTTGTATACCAACCTGCTTTGCAATGGTTTTTGCGGTTTTTTTGTTATCACCTGTTATCATAACAACATCAATACCCATTGATTGCAGTTCCTCAATTGATTTTTTGCTGCTTTTTTTCACAACATCTGCTACGGCTATTATACCGGCAAGCTTATTGTCCATTGCAATAAACATGGGCGTTTTACCCTCGCCTGCTAAGCTGTCCGATTCTGTCGTCAATTCATCTAATGATATTTTTGTATCATCCATTAATTTTCTGTTACCGATTAATGTATATACACCGCCGATAATTACTTTTATTCCATGTCCGGGAATTGCTTCAAAATTTTCTGTTTTCAAAAGGTCAATTTTTTTCTTTTCAGCGTACCTTACAATAGCATCACCTAAAGGGTGCTCAGAACCTTTCTCCCCTGATGCGGCGGCTTGCAGTAATTGTTCCTCATTAATATTTACTGTGGTAATAATATCCGTTACCTCGGGCTTGCCCTCTGTGATTGTTCCTGTTTTATCAAAAACAACAGTGTTTATTTTGTGAGCGGTTTCAAGTGCGGCACCGCTTTTAATCAAAATTCCATACTCCGCGCCTTTACCTGTTCCGACCATAATTGCAGTGGGCGTAGCAAGCCCCAGTGCACACGGACAGGCTATAACAAGCACAGAAATAAAAATCTTTAATGAAAATATTATTGATTGCCCACCAATAAGCCAAGCCGCAAATGATATTAATGCTATAAAAACTACAACAGGAACGAAATAACCCGATACAATATCAGCCATTTGCGCAATCGGAGCTTTTGAGCCTTGTGCGTCCTCAACAAGCTTGATAATCTGCGCAAGAGCAGTATCCTTTCCAACTTTTGTGGCAACAAATTTAATCACACCGTTTTTATTAATGCTGGCGGCATAAACTTTGTCGCCTGCTTTTTTGTCTACGGGAATACTCTCACCGGTAAGCATTGATTCATCAATTGATGTATGCCCTTCAAAAACCTCACCGTCAACAGGTATTTTCTCCCCCGGTCTGACTAAAATGGTATCTCCTATCTCAACATCACTGATAGGCACTTTAAATTCTTTGCCTTCATGAACTAAAACGGCAGTTTTGGGTGCTAAATCCATAAGCTTTTTTATGGAATCGCTTGTCCTTCCCTTTGAAACTGCTTCCAATGATTTACCAAGCAATATGAGCGTGATAATAACACCTGCCGTTTCAAAATACAGCCCCTCTACTGCATGAGCGTCACCCAAATAAATCTGATATGTTGAATAAAGACTGTAAATTATTGCAGCCGTGGTTCCAATTGCAATTAACGAATCCATGTTCGGGCTTTTTTTAATCAAAGCCGAAAAACCTACTGAATAAAACCTATAACCGGCTATAATAACCGGAATTGTTAAAGCAATCTGAGTAATTGCATAGCTCAAAGGGCGATGCATCGGGTCAAGAAAAGCGGGTATCGGAAGGCTTAGCATCATTGGTCCCATAGCAAGATACAAAAGAGGAATTCCAAATACAGCAGCTATTGTAAACCTTAAAAAAAACGAACGTATTTCTTTGCCCTTGCTCTTTTTATCTTCATCTATTGGTGTATCATTTTTCTCAATAACCAAAGCTTTGTAGCCTGCTTTTTCTATCACCTGTCTGATTATTTGCTCGTTTATTACATTCGGGTCATATTCAACAGTTGCCTTTTCGGTTGCTAAATTTACAAAGACTTCTGAAATACCTTCGGTTTTCGACAAAGACTTTTCGACCCTGCTCACACACGATGCACAACTCATGCCACCAATAGGAATTGAAACAGTGATGTTTTCTTTATTCATAGTACTTACCCTTTCGCAATTACTCACCAGCTTAATAGTTTTCTGCTCTCACCTCAAAGAAACTCTGTGAAAACTTACATACAGGGCATACTAAGGGAGCTTTATTACCCATTACAAGGTGACCGCATACACGGCACTCCCACATAGTTTTCTCGCCTTTTTCAAACACCTGCTGCATTTCTACATTTTTAAGCAAAGCACGATAACGCTCTTCATGTGATTTTTCAATGGCGGCAACTCTGCGAAATCTCTCAGCAAGCTCTGAAAATCCTTCATTCTCTGCATCTTTTGCAAAACGGTCATACATATCTGTCCATTCATAGTTTTCGCCTTCGGAAGCATGTAATAAATTTTCGGCCGTAGAACCTAAATTGCCGAGCTCCTCAAACCATACACGTGCATGCTCCTGTTCATTTCTTGCCGTTTTTAAGAAAATTTCTGCAAGCTGTTCATATCCTTCCCTTTTGGCAATATTTGCAAAATAAGTGTATTTATTTCTTGCCTGGCTTTCTCCTGCAAAGGCTTCTGCTAAGTTTTTCTCCGTTTTTGTGCCTGCATAAGGATTGTTGTTGTTTGTTTTTTCTTCAATCCTTACAAATACGGATGCATTTTGTTTGCATCTCGGACATTTAAAATCTTCTGATAATTCCCCTTCGTGTATGTATCCACATACTCCACAACGATATTTTGTCATGTTAAAAACCTCCAAAATGTTATTATAAAATTTTTTAAATAATATATTAGTTTTAATATTTATGAAAACAACAGTAAGCTCAAAGCCATTACCATCATACCCGAAACTAGCCCGTAAATAGACAAATGGTGCTCTCCGTACTCTCTTGCGGAAGGTAGCAATTCATCAAGAGATATAAATACCATTATACCTGAAACAAAAGCAAATATGATTCCCATTAATACATCATTAATGAATGGCATTAAAATCAAATATCCCAACAATGCACCAACAGGTTCAGACAAACCTGATAAAAAGGAATATAAAAAAGCTTTTTTCTTACTTCCTGTTGCATAGTATATAGGCACCGATACAGCTATACCTTCGGGTATATTGTGTATAGCTATTGCTATTGCAATGGGTACGGCAATCTGAGGTTGTCTTAAAGCCGCTATAAATGTGGCAAGCCCTTCAGGGAAATTGTGTATGGAAATTGCAAGAGCAGTAAATAAACCCATTCTAAGAAGTTTTTTGTTTTTAATAGCTTCTTTGCGTTTGTTTATCTGTAAAACATGGTGGTTGTTATCAGGATGGTCATCCCTCATTTCCTCAACTGAATGAAGCTCATGTGGATTTTCAGAAGATGGAATCAGTTTATCAATTATGCCTATTACAAATATTCCTCCAAAAAAAGCAATAACCGTCATCCAAGAGCCCCTTGTTTTTCCAAGTTCTAAAATAAGGCTTGCTTGTGCTTTGGCGAATATTTCAATCATGGAAACATAAATCATCACGCCTGCAGAAAAACCAAGACTTATAGACAAAAACTTTGTATTACTTTTTTTAGAAAAAAAAGCTATTAAGCTTCCAATGCCTGTTGAAAGACCTGCAAATAAGGTAAGCATAAAAGCAAAAACAACGTTGTTCATTTATTGACCTCCTGTGAGTCATAGCTTAAAAGAAGGGGCTGTGACAAAATGCACCGATTTGTCACAGCCCCAAAGAACCATAATACTTAATCTAAAACAAGAGACGGAGCGGCATATATCCTTGCTTTCATCTCACTATCAAGCATGTACAAGCCTTTTGAATCACCTGCAAACAAATCGTATTTTTTGATATTGTCATCGGCATTTTTCTCTTCTTCACCTTGTTCTTTCACAAACCAGTCAAGAAACTGCATTGTTCTGAAATCGTTTACTTTTTGTGCCTGTTCATATATCTTGTTTATTGAAGTGGTAACATACTGTTCATGCTCATATGCCTTTACCAATGGCATTTTAAAATCAGTATACTCATCTTTCGGTGCTGCAATTTCAGATAACACAACAGATTCTCCATTGTTTAATATATACTGCCTTAAAAGCATTGCATGGTCACGTTCTTCCTGTGTCTGAATAAAAAACCAGTTTTCAAAACCATTCAAGCCCTGATCTGCATAATAATCAGCCATATCCATATAAAGATATGCAGAATATAATTCTTTGTTGATTTGCTCATTTAATAGTTTAGTTATTTGTGCATTTAACAAGTTATCACACCTTTCGTAGCTTATTAAACCAAAGTTTTGAAAAATTATTATTGTTCTTCAAAATCTGATTTTCCTGCACCGCACAAAGGGCAAACCCAATCCTCAGGTACATCTTCCCATTTTGTTCCTGCTGCAACATTGTTTTCGGGATCGCCTTCTGCTTCATCATAAATATAGCCGCAAATAGTGCAAACATATTTTTTCATAATTATTATTCTCCTTATTATATTAATTTATATACTTGATTTCCAAAGACCATGAAGATTACAATACGCAAAAGCACTCATAATTTCATCATCGTCAGTTAACAAAAACTCTGCATAAGGTTTATTTTGAGGTGAAAGCTCTTTGCGCTGTCCGCCATTTTTCGTCTGAATATAAACCCAAACGATATAATGCTCATCAATCATAGGATGTGGAGCTGAACCGATATCTACAACTACACGGTTGCCATCAACAGTAATAACTGGTACATGCTTTTCGGTCGCTGCGTCCGTGGTATTTGGTACAAGCTCTGTCATTTCTTCTCCACAGCATACCAATGGAACTCCTGCATTGTTAATTAGCCCTACGATATTTCCACAATGCTTACAGATGTAAAATTTTTGTTCTTCTCTCTTCATAGATTTCATTCTCCTTTAAAAATTTTTATATTTTAATTTTTTTAAACCTGCTAAGACAGTTCGGACAGAAGCCCTTGTAATAAACATCCTTTGTTTCAACAACAAAATCAGAGAGTTCACTTATATGCAAACCATCAATGTTTATATTAAAGTCACTAATTCCACCGCAGGATTCGCACATAAAATGACCGTGATTTTCTAATGTATAATCATATCTTTTTTCTTTGTTGTCAATTAAAATTATTTTAACCATTTCATGTTCTTCAAATAAATTAAGAGTATTATAAATTGTTGCTTTTGATACCGCAGGCAATTCCTCTTTCAAATCCTTATATATTTGGTCAACCGTTGGATGATTCCTGTTTAAGCTGAGATATTCAAGAACTTTTATCCTGTAACTCAGAGGCCTTATTCCTTTTTTTAGTAAACCTCCAGATAAATCTTTATACAATTTAGTACCCTCTTTTAATATTTAAAATTATTATTATATTATAAACGTTAAATTTTTATAATGATTATAAATATATTATAATACTAATTATTAAAAATTACAAGCCTTTTTTGAATATTTTTCCAAAAAAAACCCCCTTATCTTTTAAGGGAGGAATAAACTAATAACCAATAATATCTTTTATTACTTCTCCTGCTATGATAAGGCCTGCAGCAGGTGGAACAAAAGCATTGCTTCCCGGAACCTGCCGTCTGTTTGAACTGATATTTTCATCTTCTATATCGTAAGGATAAGGTTTAATTGCAGGTTCTTTGGAATAAACAACCTTAAGGCTTTCTACCCCGCGCGTGCGAAGCTCTTTACGCATTACCTTAGCAAGCGGACAAACAGATGTGTAATAAATATCAGAAACTTCCAATGCCCATGCATTAACCTTATTTCCTGCCCCCATAGAGCTGATAACGGGAACCTTCGCTTTGTCTGACTGCAAAACAATCTCAATTTTTCCCGTAACTGTATCAATGGCATCGACCACATAATCATATACAGAAAAATCAAAAAGTGAAGCAGTTTGCGGACTGTAGAAAACCTTAAAAGTATTTACCTCGCATTTTGGGTTAATATCGAGTATTCTCTCTTTTGCTACATCAACCTTATATTCTCCGACAGTTTTGTGGGTTGCATATATCTGGCGATTAATGTTTGATATAGATATATAATCATTGTCTATTATATCAAGAGTACCAACACCACTTCTTGCAAGTGCTTCGACGGTTATACCGCCGACCCCCCCTATCCCGAAAACCGCTACTCTTGAAGAATAAAGCTTTTCCATTCCATCTTTGCCGAAAATTAATTCTGTTCTTAAAAATTGATTTTGCATAGCAGCTCTCCTAATATTTTTTTTAATTATATATAAAATATTAATAGCTGTCAATTGTTTATTTTATTGTCAACTTTAAATACTGCTACCCCTTTTCGTAAATAAATATTATTCAACAAAAAAACCCCACAAAACATGGGGTTTTTTAACAACAACTTTTATTTTACTTTTGCATGGTATCTGTCCAGCAGAGTTCTTAAATATCCTCTGTTTACAGTTTCTCTGCCATCTAAAACCTTTTCCCAGTATGCCATGTTTTCTGTTGTAATAATTCCGTCAGCTACGAGGTTGTCCACAGTTGTATCATAGCTGTATTTGTTGCCGGCAAGATTATAAAGCGGTCTGCCATAGCCGAGTATATTTGCAAAAGAAATAGCATAGCTTTTCTTTTTAACACAACCGCCGTTTGCCACAACACCATCTGCTGATGAAGTGTTGCCCTCGATAGTATAAACCTTTGAGGAATCAACATTGTAGACAATTCCTGTATGAACAGCAAGTCCCTTGGAATTTTTAAAAAAGATTACGTCACCCTTTTTCGGTGTATTAGTATAAAAGCTTTGCATTGCTTTAAACTGATTTACACCTGTTGGACAATAATGAAAATGAGGCATGACCTTCTCGCTGTTATTTACGCTGTTACCGAAAACATAGCTTACAAAAATTGCACACCATGGTTGTGCCTGATATTTTCCGTAGCCCATTTTTTCATACCACTGGGAAAAATATGTATAGTTGTTTGACCCAGCATTTGCAGTTAAACTTGATAGCTTGTAATCCGTTGCTTTTTCGAGGTAACCCACCCATTTTTCAGCTTCGGCAAAAACTCTTTCAACCATTTTCTTCCTCCAGTAGTTTTTTAACAGCCGCCGCATCTATAATTCCTTCAGCTACAAGATAAGATACAACAGCCGCAATTATTGATGATGTTCCTGCTGCAATTTCTCCGTTAACAAGTAATACAATTCCAGAAATAATTCCGGACAAAGCAATAAGAAATTTTCTTGATAAAAACTTATTTACCATAAACTACTAACCTCCTCTGATAAACTATTAATATTACAATATATTCATTTTCGTTTAATTTATCCCAATCATTTGCCTGTTATTTTGTTCTCAAGGTTTATAAGTGTATTTTCCACCTTGTACATTCTGTCTATTAAGCTGTTATGCTTGTCAACCTTTTTTTCAAGCGATGTTATTCTCCCTACCATAATCCCTGCCGTACATGCAAGCCCTAAAAGATAAATAACCACATCAAAGCTTAAACTCAATTTTACCCACCTCCGTTATTTCAAAAACTTAATTTCTTTTATTGATACGGGTGCATTGCTGTTAATATCTGCTCCATTAGTGCGCTTGGCAAAAAGCATACATTTTCGTCCGAACTCTGTTTCTGTTAAATCGTTGTACTCAACATTTGAGGATTTTGCCACATATACTGTCATTGGTTTCCCCTCTGCCGCATAGTTTTTAAGTAAATTATCGGCTGCTACCTTCAATATCTTTATTGAATTGTTGCTGTCAAGACCTAAATCAGCAAATTTCAATGCAAATGTAATATGAGAATCAACCGAATAACCTGCTTTGTCTGTATTAAATTTTATAATACTCTGTGTTTCCAAATAGGAAAAATTAGTACACAATGCCGCATTATTTTCTATCTCAAATAAGCCTGCCGCAAGCATTTCTGTTGGATGATAAAAGCTTACGCCTAAAGAATCATTATGCAAGCCCCCCACAGATGTTCCCATATTTGTGAATGTGAAGCAAGTAATCACAGGATAAAGCCTGACAGTGTTTTCTGTGATTTCTATATAATCATAATAAGCGGTATTACCGGCAATGTCAAAAACGCTGTATAAAGCCTTTGGTGTATGGTAAACTGCTGTATCATTACCCTGTGTAACTATTATTTTATAGCCCATTCCTTCTTCATACTCCCCGACACCGGTAATGGTTGCCGGATCTGTAAAAGAAGGAACCTTTGAAAGTGTTGAATTGCCTTTTAAGGTTATCTTATTCCTAATGCCACGTGATAATATAGCCCTTCTTCTCTGCCATAACTGCATTACATTCTCACCACCTGTGCTGCTGCTATAATGCCGTTTTTTATTGATATCTCCCATGTCTGTCCATTTCCAAAAACCGGCTTTGGGCCAAGAAAGAACGGTGAAGGAAAAGTTATTACAATATCCCCCTCTACGGCAGTATCAATGCGCATCCATACTTCAAAATCATCAAAAGGGGGATAGTAAACATCAAGCCTTGTTACATCTGTCAGTTTGTATTCCGTGTTATCCTCCAGTATAATCACATCCCCACTTGAAACCACTTTCCGATTTGATATTGAAAATGTTTCTCCCCCTGATGAAGTGATTTTACTACCGGCAAAACACATTACGTTACCGGAAACAGTATTTATCTGTGCCATTAAAACTCCTCCCTACTTTCCATAAATAAACTTGTAATAAGCGGCTGCTTTTTCTTCATTAATGTTAAGCTCTGATTTAATTTTGTAAGCCTCAATAGCTTCTTCTTTTGTGAGGTTAAATTCAGATTGCCAATAATTAAAATCTATCTCGGCTTTTGTTTTATACTTTTCAATTTCAAATTCTTTTTCCTGCAGCCTTGCTTTTGCCTCATCCGTTAGTTCACCTTCTAGGGCGCCTAAAATATAAGCGTCCTCCTTTGAAACTGAGCCAAGCGTATTAGCCCTTTCTATTGCCGTTTTAACACGAGTATAATAATTGTTTACGTCGGCTTTCTCTTTTGAAAGAGCAAGCTCTCCTTTCTCTTTTTCAACATTTTGCTGTGCTAAAAAAGCATTTGTATCTGTTTTTTTAATACTATCTAATTTGTCAAGAAGCGATAAATCCGCCTGTCTTTCATCTTTATATCTTTCGTAATCATCTTTTGCGAATGCAGGAGCAAGCTTTTGCGCGCCCTGTGAAGCGTAATGAGATAAAAGGGAATCGGAAAGTATGCCCCTTGAGCCCATATCTGCCGCCGCATTTTTCATATAGTCCTTCATGGCACTCTTGTATGAAGCATCATTTTTTGCATCCCACCCATCATAAGACGAGTTAAAGAGCAACTTTATTACTTTTTCTTCAAACTTATCATAACCATTTTCGGATTTTTGTGATTTTAACGAATCCAGAAAATCTGTTTTCCCATAGACAATACCACCGATATTTGCAAGGCTTTTGTTGTCAACATTATAATCTTTTCCGTTTATTGAAACTTGTTTAGTAGAGTCGTTATAACCCACTTGTTCCGTAGGAGAAAGATAATTTCTTGCCCCCTGCCACCCTTTGCCGATAGAAAGGTTGTTTTTTGCAAGCGCGTTATATACGTTTTTGACATCATCTGTATAATATCTGCCGTCATCAGAAAGTGTAAATTTTTCGTTTCCGATATTTATACCCTTACCATTTTTATCCTTTACTAAAACACCGCCTGTGTTGTTGTCGTATCCTACATCAAACCCTAAATTTTCTAATGTATCACGAACTGAAACTTGCATCTTGTTCTCCTTTCATCTGAATTTTACCGGAAAATCCACACCGTTTACTGTGACATAAGCATCCCTTTCACTTGATGAAATAAAGCGGTTTCCTAAAGCGTCACTTACACCGTCAAGTGTTGATAAAACTATATTATCTGCTACAATTCTTAAAGAAACAATGCCATTACTACCTTTTATTGCCATTATTTTTGCTTTTTTTGCATCATCCTCTTCATCCTCGTAAAATTGCAGCATTTTAGTTCCGCTCTGATTATTTGTTTTGCCAAGGTACAAATTATTTCCCACCGAAGCGTTTTTTTCTGTTTCAATATCACCGCAAAACCTTGCATCGCCCGTATCAGACAATGTAACAGAGTCTTTTCCGTATTTGTTTTTCAGTCTGAACACAAAGCTCTCACCTTCCGCCCCCATTTCAAGCCTTGTGTTATCCATAGAATCCTTCATAATTATTCTTGTTCCGTCAATGGTTGTTTTGCCGTCCTCTGACGATATTTCGGTTTTGTCCGTTGTGATTTTTTTTATGTTTTTGGAATCAAGCGAAGAAAGAATTACTGTCAATGTTTTTTTAAGCCTTATCAAGGCTGTTTCCAAATCATCGCAAGTCCCTGTGTTTTCAATAAATATATCTGCCATACACCCTCCTTAATCTGTTTATTAAATGCTTCTGCCCTCACTGCAAATAGAGTGTACCGTTGCCTTTTGCCCTGATATTATCACTTTATAAGTGTTTCGCCCATGAAAAAACCTCGGATGAAGATTAAGCCGTAAGTGCTGCCTTCCTGTTTTTTGGCAAGAGGCAAATGCTATTGTTTCCTCACTTTCCTCACCAATATCATTTACAATAGCGGCATTTATGTATCCGCCCCCTTTAATATCACATAAAATATGCAATCTATTGAGATTCATCTTTGATGCAGCATCTGTCTCATATACATTTGTGCGCCATTCAAATACAGGCTCTTCCTCTGAAAAAGCATCCCAAAGCATAAATATATTACCCTCATTATCAGCCCCATAAAGATTTCCGTCCATATTTGCGAAA
>CAZUVQ010000003.1:0-34689 GCA_964623915.1 uncultured Oscillospiraceae bacterium | reverse complement strand
TTTGATATGCGCCCCGATGCAATTATAGAGAAGTTCGGGCTGCGCAGGCCTATGTACAAACAAACCGCATCCTACGGTCACTTTGGAAGAGATGATATCTTGTTTCCGTGGGAAAAAACCGATACGAAGTTGAGATAATGAACAAAAACACCCCCTTATTCATATATTATGGTATGGGGGTGTGACGCATACGCCCCGGAAAGGAACGTATGTTATGCTGGCTGAATATCTTGTTGCCGGTATTATAGTATTGATGCTGGCGGTATCATCTTATATACTTATTAGTGCTATGCTTGGTGATATAGAAAAAACGCGAATAGAAATTGTAATTGACGCAGATACAGCCGACGAAGATTTTGAGTATGCGGTAATTACCGCAAAAAGAGTGGCAGATAAATACTTTAGAAACTGTGATGTTTACATAAGAGGCGGCGAAAATGAGCTGGTTGATGCCCTCTGCCGCACTCACGGAGTAACAAGAAAAGATTTTTAAGGATAATATATGAAAGAAAATGTTGAAGGTGTTATAAGCGAAATAATATATGTAAATGAATCAAACGGCTACACAGTTTGCGCTGTCGGATGTGACAGCGAGGAATTTGTAGCCGTTGGCGTTATGCCCGGAATTGCACCCGGTGAAACCGTATCTTTTACCGGTGAATGGACAAGCCATTCTGAATACGGTTCACAGTTTCGCGTTAATACCTATCAGAGTATTTTGCCAAAAAACGAAATGCAAATACTAATGTATTTATCAACCGGCGTAATAAAAGGTATTGGCCCTTCGACGGCACAGAAAATAGTAAAAAAATTCAGTGATAAATCTCTTGATATAATAAGAGATGAACCTTTAAGGCTTACCGGAATAAAGGGGATAAGCGAAAGAAAAGCTCTTGGCATGAATGAATCCCTTATGTCCAAACAATTTATTCAAAATCTTGTCATGTTTTTATCCCCATTCGGTGTAACCCCGCAGTTTGCAGTTATGGTTTTCAATAAATTCGGTACGGAATCGGTAAGTAAAATCAAGGAAAACCCTTATATTATCTGTGAAATTGACGGAATTGGGTTTAAAACAGCCGATAAGATAGCATCTATGATGGGAATTGACTATTCAGATAGTAACCGACTGACCTATGGTGTTTTGTTTGTTCTGACTCAGCGCACACAAAACGGAGATACTTTTGTTGAAAGGCAAGAGCTTATAGAAGAATGTTCAAGGTTGTTATCTGCAGAAATTGCTCCTATTGAAAGCACTGTCATTTCGCTTTTGTCACAGAGCAAGCTTGTGGCAGAGAGAATTGATGACAAGGATGCACTATATCTGCCTTTTTACTATAATGCAGAACACGGAAGCGCAAAAATATTAACTCAGCTTCGTTCTATAAAACCCGGTTTAACAATTTCCGGCATTGAAGGCACAATAAAAAAAATAGAGCGTGAACAAAAACTTGAGTTTTCAGAAAAACAATTCAAGGCTTGTCAGCTTGCCGCTATACACAATATATTGATAATCACTGGAGGCCCCGGAACAGGCAAAACCACCATAATCAACGCTATAATTACAATGATGGAGGAGGTAGGCCTTTCGGTGGCTTTATGTGCTCCCACAGGGCGTGCCGCAAAAAGGCTTACTGAAACGTGCGGTATGGAGGGTAAAACAATACACCGTTTACTTGAAATTAATTTTTCCGAAGGTGAAAAACAGCATTTCGCAAGGTGTGAGTGTAACCCCTTAGATGAGGACGTTATAATCGTTGACGAGATGAGCATGGTTGATATTTCGCTTATGTATTCATTGTTAAAAGCGTTAAAGCCCACTGCAAGGATAATAATGGCAGGTGATGCCGACCAGCTTCCCTCAGTCGGTGCGGGAAATGTTTTAAGGGATATCATTTCAAGCTGTAAAATACCTACAGTAAGGCTTAATGAGATATACAGGCAGGCGGCTGAAAGCATGATAATTGTGAATGCACATAGAATTAACAGCGGTGAAAAACCATTACTTAATGAAAAGGGTAAGGATTTTTTCCACATAGGTCGAACCGCCGGAACAGATATTGCAGAAACACTTGCTGACCTTTACACAAGAAGAATTCCCAATGCATATGGCTTTAATCCCCTCTCTGACATACAGGTTGTTACCCCTGCAAGAAGAACTATGCTCGGTGTTTCCGAGCTTAACAAAAGGCTTCAGGAAAAGCTCAATCCCCAGGATAAGAAAAAGGGCGAAAAAAAGGTTGGAGAAACTGTTTTTCGCATAGGGGACAAGGTTATGCAGATTAAAAATAATTACATTATTACGTGGAAGGACATCAAAACAGGGCGAGAAGGCGAGGGTGTTTTCAACGGTGATATAGGAATAATAGATTATATTAGCACAAAAGAGCATCAGATTGGTGTTATTTATGACGGTGAACGACTTGTGAAATATGACTTTACGGGTCTTGATGAGCTGGAGCTTGCCTATGCCGTTACCGTTCACAAAAGCCAGGGCAGTGAATTTCCGGTAGTAATTATGCCGCTTTTCCCTTTTGCACCTCAGCTTATGAGCAGAAATCTTTTATATACAGCCTTGACGCGAGCAAGGCAGCTTGTTATTCTTGTGGGCAGGGAAGCTGTGCTTTATAAAATGGTAGAAAACAACAGTGAAACAAAGAGATATTCCGGATTAAAATTTCGATTGGAGAATTTATCTTGAAAAAATTTTTTGATTTATTGACAAATATTCTATATCCGCCAAAATGCATGGTTTGCAGTGCCGATTTATATGATTACAAACTTCTCGTATGCCCACAATGTACAAAAACACTTCCATTTAACTCTCATTGCTGTAATGTCTGTGGAATGCCGTTAGATTCTGTTTACGGAGAAAACATCTGTATTTCCTGCAAGGGCAAAAAGAAGGCAGTAAGCCTTACTTTGGCACCGTTCATTTATAAGGATGAAATCAGAAAAGCTATAATAAGCCTTAAATTTTACAGGAAATCATATCTTGCCGCAACGCTTGCATCATTTATTTTCATTGAAATTTTAAGAAAAAATATTACAGGTGATATTATTACTTTTGTTCCGATACATTTTTTAAGGAAAAGCAAGCGTGGATATAATCAGTCACAGCTTATTGCAAAATCACTTTCTGAAATCACCGGGATTGTGGTGATGCCTTTACTCAAAAAAACTAAAAACACTAAACCGCTTTCAAAAATGAATAAAAAGCAGCGAGGTGAAGCGGTTAAAAACGTTTTTGTACCTAAAAAAAACAATCAGCTTCATGGAGAGACTATTATTCTTGTGGATGATGTTATAACAACAGGCTCAACAACGGGTGAATGTGCTAAAATTTTGAAAAAAATGGGTGCCGGTGAAATTATTGTATGCGCCGTGGCGGCAACTTTTGGCGGGTGAATAAAAAAATCGGTATCTGACAAAATAACCTTGAGATAATTTTATTTTCGGAGGTTAATATGTCAAAAAATTATAGAAAATCAAGATTGGCGGTGCCCGAAGCTTATGACGGTATGACAAAATTTAAGCTTGAGGTTGCACAGGAAATAGGAAGAGTTCAGTTTGCAAAAGAAAACAACGACCATTATAAGGGTGACCTAACGGCAAAACAAAACGGCAGCGAGGGCGGACCTATCGGCGGAGAAATGGTCAGAAGAATGGTGCAGAGCTTTGAGAAAAATCTTTAATTTTTTACGGAAAGGAATGTTTGTATTTGAAGGAAGAGCTTTTAAACTTTATTCATAATATGGGCATTACCGAGGTGGGGGTAACAAAAACAGATGACGGATTATATGCCGTTGTCTGTCTTTTCCCCTATTACATAAAAACAAATGAGAAAAGAACCATTTCCCGTTATGCCGTATCTCTTGACTATCATAAAATAATAGCAAAATATCTAAACCAAATTGCAGATTTTGTAAAAGATAAAGGCTTTACTGCCTTTAGTTTTGCGGATATAGGAGATGCGGTTGAAAGAAAATATGCTTATAATGCAGGGCTTGGTTTTTTTGGCAAAAGCGGAATGCTAATAAACGAAAAATATGGCAGCTACACATTCATCGGATATATAAAAACAGATATGTGGCTTGAGGAGGACAAACCGCTATTAAAAAGATGCATAAGATGCGATAAATGCAAAACCGCTTGCCCGGGTAATATAGAAAAAGGCATCTGTGCTTCTGAAATTTCACAAAGACGAGGAATTTTATCGGCAGAAGAAGAAGGAATTTTAATAAAAAGCGGTCTTATATGGGGGTGTGACATTTGTCAGGAAGTATGTCCTCATAATAAAGATATCGAAGAAACTCCTCTTTCTGATTTCAGAGAAAATTTAATTTTTTCGCCTAACATTGAAGAAATTGCGGCTTTATCAAATAAGCAGTTTGCAAATAAATATTGTGACCGTGCCTTCTCCTGGAGAGGAAAACAGCCTCTTGTTAGAAATTGGAATATTTTTTTAGTATTAAACAAAGATTAATGTGCCATAATAACTATGCGGTTTGAAAAAGAGCCGCTGCTTTCGGAGGTAATTATGACGATAAGAGACATTATGACAGAACCGGCAGTTGTAATTTCGGAGAAAAGCAGTGTTATTGATGCAGCAAGAGTCATGAGAGAACACAATATTGGGTCTGTTCCAGTTGCTGATGATGAAGGACGTGTTGTCGGCATTGTAACTGACAGAGATATTGTAATCCGTGATATAGCCAGAGGTCTTGACGCTCTTGAAACTCCTGTCTCGGAAATAATGACCACAAACGTTAAAACAGTTGAGGCGGACGCAGATGTTTATGAAGTGGCAGATATTATGTCAAGAGACAAAGTCAGAAGAATTCCCGTTGTTGAAAACGGTGAGGTTGTAGGAATAGTAGCACTTGGTGATGTAGCTTTGTGCCGTGACTTTAAAATTGAAGCTGCCGAAGCTCTTTGTGAAATTTCAAAGGGTTGTCACAAGAAATATCCGGATAAAAAATAAAACAAAGGCAGGGCTCTGGTGGCTCTGCCTTTGTTTTACATAAATTAAATTGAATGAAAATACTTGAAAAAAATTAAAAAAATGGTATAATAGTTTTATTACTTAAATGGAAAGGTTTGATTTATATGAAAGAAAAATTTTATATAACGACCGCCATAGCCTACACCTCAAGGAAACCTCATATAGGAAATACATATGAGGTAGTATTGACTGACGCTATTGCAAGATATAAAAAGATGCTGGGTTTTGATGTGTTTTTTCTGACAGGCACAGATGAGCACGGTCAGAAAATCCAGGAAGTCGCCGAGCAGTGCGGTATGATGCCAAAGGAATATGTGGATGGTGTTGCCGGACAAATTCGTCAGATATGGGACTTAATGGGTGCCAGTTACGATAAATTTATCAGGACAACTGATGATTATCACATTGAAGCAGTTAGAAAAATATTCAAAAAATTATATGAAAAAGGCGATATTTACAAAGGGGAATATGAAGGCTTGTATTGCGTTCCCGACGAATCTTTTTTCACAGAAACACAGCTTGTTAACGGTTTATGTCCCGATTGTGGCAGGCCTGTTAAGAAAACAAAGGAAGAAGCATACTTCTTCAAAATGAGTAAATATCAAGATGCCCTCATGAAGCATATTGAGGAAAACCCCATGTTTATTCAGCCTGATAGCCGTAAAAAGGAAATGGTTAATAACTTTTTAAAACCGGGTCTTCAGGATTTGTGTGTTTCAAGAACGTCATTTGATTGGGGTATTCCTGTTGATTTTGATGATAAACACGTTGTTTATGTTTGGATTGATGCACTATCTAATTATATAACAGCATTAGGTTATTCGCCTGATGAAAAAGGTGAGCTTTATGAAAAGTACTGGCCGGCGGATGTTCATATAATCGGCAAGGATATATTGAGATTTCATACAATTTATTGGCCAATTATGTTAATGGCTTTAGGTGAGCCTTTGCCAAAACAGGTTTTTGGTCATCCATGGCTTTTGTCAGGAATGGATAAGATGAGCAAATCACGCGGAAATGTAATGTATGCCGATGACCTTGTCCGTCAGTTTGGAGTTGATGCCGTTCGCTATTATCTTTTAAGTGAAATGCCTTTTGCTCAGGACGGAACTATTTCCTATGAAACTATTATAGCCCGATATAATTCTGATCTTGCCAATAATTTAGGAAACCTTGTAAACAGAACAGTAGCCATGATAACAAAATATTTCGGCGGAGAACTTAGTAACAATAGCTGTGCAGAACCTGTTGATGAGCAGTTAAAGGCATTTGCGGCTGAGTCGGTTAACTCATACAAGGAGAAAATGGACACTTTCCGTATGGCAGATGCTCTTGATATAGTAATGAATCTTTCAAAGCGTTCCAACAAATACATTGATGAAACAATGCCATGGGCACTTGCCAAGGACGAGGAAAAGAAACAACGCCTTTGTGCTGTTTTATATAACCTTACAGAATCCATAAGATATATTGCTGTAATGCTAATGCCTTTCATGCCGGAAACCGCAAAAAACATCTTTTCTCAAATAAATGCGGCAAATACTGATTGGGAAAGCATACAAAGCTTTGGCAATACTGTGCCCGGAACTTTTGTAGGTACTGCAACCCCACTATTCAATCGTCTTGATGAAGCTAAAAAACTTGCACAAATCGAAGCGGAAATTACAAAAACAACCGCTCCAGTATCAGCACAGGAGGAACAAAACCTTATTAGTATTGAGGATTTTGCTCGCCTTGATATAAAAGTTGGCAAGGTTTTGGAATCACGTTATGTTGAAGGCTCTGACAAACTGCTTGTTTCAAAAATACGTGTTGGAGAAAAGACATTGCAGATTGTATCGGGAATTGCAAAATACTATTCACCCGAGGAATTTATCGGCAAAAACGTTGCCGTTATTGTTAATTTAAAGCCTGTAAAGCTTCGTGGTGTTCTTTCTGAGGGAATGGTGCTTGCCGCATCTGACAAAAAAGATTTATCTTTAGTGACGCTTGATAAGGATATGCCCGACGGTATAAAAATCAGTTAATAAAAAAGCGGGATAGCCCGCTTTTTTGGCTTTGGAGGAAAAAATGATCGACACACACGCACACTATGATGATAAAGCATTTAATAATGACCGCCATGAATTATTAGCCGGTATGCCCCTACAGGGCGTAGAAATCATTATAAACAACGGTGACAGTATAAAAACAAGCCGTAAAAGCATATCTCTTGCTGAAAAATATCCGTTTATTTATGCGGCTGTCGGGGTTCACCCCCACAACGCAACTGAATTTTCTGACGAAATATATGAAGAGATAAAAAAAATGGCAAGCCACAAAAAAACAGTTGCCATTGGTGAAATAGGTCTTGACTATCACTATGATTTTTCTCCCAGAAGCGTACAGAAAGATGTTTTTTCAAAACAGCTATGCCTTGCACGGGAGGTAGAACTTCCGGTTGTTATACACGAGCGAGAGGCTTGCCGTGACTGCCTTGAAATTCTCAAAGCCGAAGCAAAAGACTTGAATATCGTGATGCACTGCTTTTCAGGAAGCGTGGAAACGCTTAAAATAGTGCTTGATATGGGATTTTATATATCTCTCGGTGGAACCGTTACATTTAAAAATGCCGTAAAAACAGCCGAGGTGGCAAACTTTGTTCCGCTTGACCGCTTAATGCTTGAAACCGATTGTCCTTATTTAACACCAGTTCCGCACAGAGGGAAAAGAAATGATTCCTCATATTTACCATTTGTAGCGGAAAGGATTGCACAAATAAGAGGTATAAAGACGGAAGAAGTGATTAGTGCAACAACAGAAAACGCAAAGAGGTTTTATAATATCACGTAGCCTCTATCACGCCGCCGCCTAAAACCATTTCACCACTATAAAGTACAACCGACTGACCCGGAGTTACCGCCCTTTGAGGGCTTGAAAATTTAATTTCAACGTATTCCTCGCATTGCGTTGCAACGCACTCGGCTTCTTTTGCCCTGTAGCGTATTTTTGCGGTTGCCTTTATTGGAAATACCGGCTCATAATCACCTGTTGCATGAAATTTTCTTATTCTGACAGTATCACTGTATTCATCGTCGCCAATACATATTGTATTATCTGCAACATTAATTTTTGTTACAAAAACAGGCCTGCCGAAGGAACCTAAACCCTTTCGTTGTCCTATTGTATAGTTATATATACCGTTATGCCTTCCGAGAATATTGCCGTATTTATCGACAATGTTACCTTCTGGAGGCAGTTCTTTTGCATATCGAGCGATAAACTCACCGTATTTTCCGTCGGGCAGAAAACAAATTTCCTGGCTATCAGGTTTTTTTGCAATTTTGATGTTCATTTTTTCTGCAATTTCACGAACCTCATCCTTTGAATATGTGCCAAGCGGAAAAATTAGCTTTTCAATCTGACTGCGTGTTATATCATAAAGAAAATAGCTCTGGTCTTTATTTCTGTTTTTCCCTCTGTATAAAAAAACCTTACCGTCTTTTTTCTCTGTAACAGCATAGTGACCTGTAGCAATATATGGTATTCCCTCTTTTTCGGCAATCTCTGAAAGTGCCGCAAGCTTCAGCTCCCTGTTACAGACAACGCATGGGTTAGGTGTTCTTCCTCTTTTGTATTCATCTGTAAAATAATTTACTACCGTATCATAAAAACGCTTACTGTAGTCAATAGTTTTATGTGGTATGCCTATCTGAGCCGCAACATTTGCCGCATCCTCATCAGCACTGCCGCTTTCCCTCCATAATTTTAATGTTACTCCCGTAACGTGATAACCCTCTTTATTTAAAAGAGCGGCAGTTACAGCACTATCAACGCCGCCACTCATACCAACAAGAACTTTTTTCAAAAAAATCTCTCCCAATCAGTGTTATTCCTGAGCATAAAATTTTTCGCCGATTTTTTCTATTTTTGCTTTTCCGTTTGAAGCCTCGGTCAATTTTTCAATAAGTTCATTGCCTCTTTTACTTTCTGTGCAAAGTGTATATGTAACGTTTTCTTCGTATTTTGTGTCAATTATAACAAATCCGTTTTCAGCTATCTCATATGAAAGCTTGCCTGACAACTGATAATCGCACACGCAAGAAAAAATCTCGCTGTAAATCATCATAACCGGTATAGCCGCATCAATACCTTCCTTTGTCGCCTTACCGTATGCACGCACAAGGCCACCGGCACCTAACAGTGTTCCCCCGAAATATCTTGTTACAACAACGCAGATATCACAAAGCCCCTCCTTGCGTAAAACATCAAGTGTGGGTATTCCGGCAGTTCCTGACGGCTCACCATCATCACTGTAACGCTGGGCATTGTTTTCACGGCATATGTAAGCATAGACATTATGGGAGGCATCACGGTAACGTGATTTCACCTCATTAATAAAGCCTATCGCCGCATCTTCGTTTATACAAGGCTTCACCGAGGCAATAAACCTTGATTTTTTTTGTACAATTTCCGCTCTCGCCTCTTTTTTTACCGTTCTGTAATCCTTCATTTTTATTCCTTTAAAGATAGATGTTTATAATCTGAAAATGCCTTTGGGTCAGCCATAAACTCAATCAACGTGCCATCAGGAGTAAAATCCTCAGAAAGAATGGAATCAAGACGGCGCACTTCATTTACAATTTGACCGCTTGTATAGGGAACAAGAATTTTCATTTTTATGCGCTTACCGGGTAAAACCTCGTCTATTGCTTGTATTAGTGCATCTACTCCATTACCGGTATGGGCGGATATAAATACGCTTTTTTCAGGGTACGGGAGCCTTGCGGGGCTGTCCCCCTCGCACAAATCAACTTTATTGTATACAGAAATTATAGGTTTACCGTCAGCACCAAGCTCATGCAAAAGTGCATTTACAACCTCTATCTGGTTTTCGGATTCCTCACTCGATGAATCAATAATATGCAGCAATACATCTGCATAAACGGCTTCCTCAAGCGTGGATTTAAAAGCCTCTATAAGATGGTGCGGCAGTTTTCTTATAAAACCCACCGTATCAATGAGCATTGCCTCCCTGCCATCGGGCATAGAAAGTGCTCGTGCCGTAGGGTCAAGCGTAGCAAACAGCTTGTTTTCCGCCAAAACACCTGCACCTGTCAAATAATTTAATAGCGTTGATTTTCCGGCATTTGTGTAGCCTACGATTGCAACTGTGGGTACTTCATTTTTCCTTCTTCTTGCCCTGATGAGTTCTCTGTGTTTTCCTATTGCTTCGATTTCCTTTTCAAGCGTATAAATACGTGTTCTTATATAACGGCGGTCAGTTTCTATCTTTGTTTCGCCGGGACCCCTTGTGCCTATACCTCCTCCAAGCCTTGAAAGAGATGTATATCCCCCGCCAAGGCGAGGAAGATAATATTTAAGCTGTGCCAGCTCAACCTGAAGCTTGCCTTCGCCCGAAAGTGCCCTTGCGGCAAAAATGTCAAGTATCAAAGCGGAGCGGTCAATAACCCTGACAGGCACAACCTTTTCAATGTTTTTAAGCTGAGAGCCGGAAAGCTCATCATCAAAAATAACAAGGTTTGCTTCAAGTGCTTCACATGCTTCGTGTATTTCAGTAAGTTTTCCCTCACCAACATAAGTTGCATTGTCAGGGGTTTCTCTGTTTTGAACAATTTCACCAAGGACTTCTGCGTCGGCTGTTTCAGCCAATAAGGCAAGCTCACGCATGGACTCATCGGTTGTATCCAGTAAAATATTACGAAGATCACGGTGAACTCCAACTAAAATTGCCTTTTCTTTTATGCTACCATTTTCGAACATATCCAATTTTCCTTTCAAGGGGTAAACCTATCGCACTGCCTATTAACAACTGAACAACAAGATTTGCTGAAGTAGTAAGTATTCTGCTCACAAGTACTGCAGTAAAAGGATTGCCGTATGAAATACTTATAAAATAATCCGTCAGCAAGTTGTTTATCAAAATAAAAATAATAATGCTTGATATGAGCATTCTCGGGAAGGTTATCTTTTTGTGTAATATTATACCGTATATAATTCCGCGGAGTATGGCAGAAATTGAAAAAAGCGGATTAAAGGGTCCCTGTGGAAACAGTATAGCTCTTATTATATCCGCAACTCCGCCAGTTATGCCTCCCGTAACCGGCCCGAAAAATGCACCTGATAACATTATAGGCAAAAATCCAAGAGAAACTCTGTCCGTAAATGTTCCTATTGCCACCGGTATTTGCACAAAACGGGTGAGCACAATTTCAAGTGTACATAAAAGCCCGAGGGCTATAAAAACTTTTGTCCTTTTCATTAAAAACTTCCTTTCAGTATTTGATTTACACAATTATATACTATGGTATTTTTTTTGTCAATTAAAATACCGTTTTCATAGTGTTTTTTGCATTAATAATAAGATTTTTTTCAGAATTTGGTTAATTTGTTACAAATTGTATACAATAATATGAATTTTATGTGTTTTTTCAAAATAAGCTTTACTGATAACGAAAAAATTGATATAATGTATATATAATGTTTATATTTTGAGAGGGGTTTTATTAAGCGTGAGAAAAAAGCTTTCAATAAAGTTTAAGATTTTTATTATCAGTTTATTTACAGTTGCTATTATTTTTACTGCAGCAGCAGCATTTGTTTACGTTCCTTCCAATGTTTACAGTGGTGTGAAATGTGCGGGCATTGATGTCGGAGGAATGACATATGATAAGATAATAAAAGCCCTTCACGAGGAACATGGAAGCACTCCTTCAGGCGGTAATATAATGTTAGTGCTTGAAGGCAAATCATTTTCACTTGCAAGTGATGATATTGACGTAAAGTATGATTATGAAAAATCGGCTCTAAATGCTCTGAACTTCGGTCATGAGGGAAGCCTTTTCCCACGTATGAAGTTGGTTCTATATGCACTTTTTAACGGATATGAAGTGCCTATGGATTTTTCATACAACGAAGAAAAGCTTGACGCATATATCGAAGAAATGCTTGAGGGAATCGGCACTCCGGTAGTTGAGTATTCCCATGAGGTTAAGAACGGGAAACTATATTTAACCAATGGTTCACCGGGAGACATGCCTGACAAGGAAGAAGTTTGCAGCGCAATATTAAATACAATTGCAACAAGTAGTTTTGATGAAAAACTGATATTTGAAAAAGAAGAACGCCTGCCTGACGGAATTGACGTTGAAACACTTTTTACAAAACTTCACAGTGCTCCTGCAGATTCTTACTATGAGCGTAGGGATGACGAAATATTAATTGTTCCCCATAAATACGGTATAGATTTTGACAAGAGAAAAGCAGCGGAGATAATTAAAATGAATACCGCTTACGGAAAAACATTTGAAATTCCGGCGATTATTACTGAGCCTTCCGTTCTTGCTGATGACCTTGAAAAGAAGCTTTTTTCTCAAAACCTTGGTTCATACAAAACAAATTTTAATACCTCCTCAGTTTCAAGATGCTCAAATATATACCTTGCATCAAGTAAAATTAACAATTATACTATGATGCCCGGAGAAGTGTTTTCATATAACGAAATTGTCGGAGAACGCTCGAAGGAAACGGGTTTTGAGATGGCTAAGGTGTATATGAACAATGAAGTTGTAGATGGTATCGGCGGTGGTATCTGTCAGGTTTCCTCTACTCTTTACTGTGCAATACTATACTCTAATCTTGAAATAGTTGAAAGAGTTAATCATCAATTGACGGTTTCATATGTCCCCTTGGGACAGGATGCAACCGTTGACTACGGCAATATAGATTTAAAATTTAAGAATAATACGCCCTACCCTATAAAAATCGTTTCAAGGGCAGAAGGGTCACAGATTGAAATTTCAATTGTCGGATACAGGGAAAAACCCGAAAAAGTAGAAGTATACAACGTAACCGTATCAACTATTCCTCCGACAGTAAAAGAAGAAAATGACCCAGCGTTGCCATTCGGTGAAAAAAAGGTAATATCACAAGGCAGTCACGGAAGTGTAGTTGAAACATATAAGGTTGTCACAATTGACGGTATTAAAGGTGAGCGTAAGTTTGTCTCAAAAAGCACTTATAGTGCGGGTAAGACGTTGATGGCAATAGGAACAAAGCCCGTTGAAGCTAAAGAGGAAACAGATACAACCGTAAGCGAAGGCGAGCCATCAGATGATGAAATACCGCCTCCACACACACAAGAACTTACAGATGATTCTAAACCGACAGCACAAATTGATATTGACTGATATATGATAATGTAAAAAAGGAATGGTAATATAATGCGAAAAAGCTATGGGAATGATAGTATCTCATCTCTTAAGGGTGCTGACAGAGTAAGGCTTCGCCCGGGTGTGATATTCGGTTCAAACGGTCTTGACGGCTGCGAACACGCTATGTTTGAAATTTTATCAAATTCGATAGATGAAGCAAAAGAAGGATTTGGCTCAGTAATTGAGGTAACTCGTTTTCTTGACAAATCCATTGAGATTGCCGACCAGGGCAGAGGTATTCCGCTTGATTACAATACAAATGAACAGCGTTATAACTGGGAGCTTGTTTTCTGCGAATTATACGCTGGCGGTAAATATGACAATAACAATTCAAAAAATTATGAGTACAGCCTCGGTCTTAACGGTCTCGGAAGTTGTGCCACCCAATATGCTTCGGAGTATATGAACGTAACCGTTATGCGTGATGGTTACAAGTATGAACTGTTTTTTGAAAAGGGCGAAAATTCAGGCGGTCTTTATAAAGAAGAAACACGATATAAAAAAACGGGCTCGACGATAAAATGGCGGCCTGACCTTGATGTTTTTACGGATATTGATATCCCCCTTGAATATTTTCAGGAAACATTAAAAAAACAGGCCGTTGTCAATGCAGGTATAACCTTTGTTTTGAAAAATGAAACGAAGGAAGGCTTTGAAAAATATGAATATTATTATAAAGACGGTATTACCGATTACTTAAAAGAGGTTTGCGGCGAATCTGCATTTACTGATATTCAGTCTTTTTGCGCTGAACGTGTTGGCCGTGACAGGAAGGACAAGCCCGATTACAAGCTTTTGATGAATTTTGCGCTTTGTTTTACTAATTCAAATAATATTTTAGAATATTATCATAATTCAAGCTTTTTAGAATATGGCGGCTCACCTGACAGAGCTGTTAAAAATGCTTTTGTATCAGCAATTGATGCATATTTGCGACAAGCAAACAAATATACGAAAAATGAATCCAAAATTACCTTTGTGGATATTCAGGATAGCCTTGCACTTGTTTCAAATTCATTTTCAACGTATACTGACTATGAAAATCAAACAAAAAGATCAATTAGCAATAAATTTATAGGCGAAGCTATGACTGAGTTTTTACGCCATAGTCTGGAGCTTTACTTTATTGAGAACAAAATCGATGCCGAAAAGATTTCAGAGCAGATACTGCTGAATAAAAGAAGCCGGGAAACAGCTGAAAAAACAAGGATAAACCTTAAGAAAAAGCTTGCTAAAAACATTGATATTACTAACCGTATACAAAAATTTGCCGACTGTAGGACGCGTGATGTAACTCGCCGCGAAGTCTATATTGTTGAGGGAGATTCTGCTCTCGGTGCCTGTAAGCTTGCACGTGATTCAGAATTTCAGGCTATTATTCCTGTAAGGGGCAAAATATTAAACTGCCTGAAAAGTGATTTGAATAAAATTTTCAAAAATGATATAATAATGGATTTAATACGTGTTCTCGGGTGCGGCATTGAAGTCAAAAGCAAAGATATCGGAACCTTTGATATTGATAATCTGCGTTGGAGCAAAGTAATAATCTGCACTGATGCCGATGTTGATGGATTTCAGATAAGAACCTTGATTCTTTCCATGATATTCAGATTAATGCCCACTTTAATTACTGCCGGAAAGGTTTTTATAGCCGAATCCCCTCTTTTTGAAATCACCACCAAAGATGAAACATTTTTCGCCTATAATGAAAAGGAAAAGGGCGAAATCATAAATGAAGCAGGCAATGCAAAATATACAATTCAGCGTTCAAAGGGACTTGGTGAGAATGAACCTGATATGATGTGGCACACAACTATGTGCCCTGATTCAAGAAGACTGATCAAAATCTTGCCGGAGGACGAAGAAAAAACAATAGCTGTGTTTGACCTTCTGCTGGGTGATAACCTTCAGGGCAGGAAGGATTTTATTGCTGAAAACGGAGCACGCTTTATAGATATGGCAGATGTAGTATAATAGAAGGGTGGGGTATAATGGAAAATCTTATCTTTGAGCCCGGCCTCCCAGGATATGGAACACCCCAAAAAACCGCATATGAATCACATATAATATCCGATTCTAAACTTCCGTTCATTTTTCATCTTGACACCGTAAAATATTCAAACTGCAATGTTAACTGGCATGAAAATGTTGAAATACTTATGGTTACGGAAGGGTCGGGGCAAGTCTTCTGCGATCTTAATAAGACAGACGTAGAAAAAGGCGATATTTTTGTTGTCAATTCCAACAGCGTTCACTATGTTTATGCCGAAAGTATCATAAAGTATTATTGCCTTATAATCGACAGTGAATTTTGCATGGCAAACGATATTGATACAGGTCAGATATTGTTTACAAACCTTGTAAGTAACAGCAACGCTACAGACAGGTATGAAAAAGTTGTTGAAGAATATACAGGCGAAAAGGACTATAAAAATGCCGGTATCAGGTCAGCTGTTCTTGATTTACTTGTTTATCTTTGCAGAAACTACGCAATAAAATCAGAGGGAAAAGGAACAGCATACACTTCAAAAACAATTGAAAATATCAAAACAGCTATAGGATACATCAAAGCGAATTTCTATAAAAACCTCACAGTTGACAAGCTTGCATTTGAGGTGGGACTCAGCAAATATTATTTTACCCGAGAATTTAAAAAGGTTACAGGTCAAACAGTTGTAACCTATATCAATATGATAAGATGCGAACATGCAAAGAAGCTTTTATCACAAAAAAATTATACCGTTGGAGAAATTTGTAAAATGGTTGGATTTGAAAACTTCTCCTACTTTTCAAAAACATTTCGGGGTATGACGGGTATCCTCCCATCAGAATATAGAAAACAATCTTAAAATTTTTGTCGGGGGCTGTGACAAACTTTTCGTCACAGCCCCTTTTCACATACGCTATATATTGTGTGTGCGAGTTGAAATACTACTGTATTTTGTGTTTATCTTTAAAAAAAGTTAAAATATAGATTGACAACGGTATACATATGTGCTAAAATCATCTTACACAAACACAATATGTAGATTTGAACACGAATCAGGGTTTCGGATAAGTATTAAAATAGGAGATGGCGGCATGATTTTGAACATAAGAAAAAGAGACGGAAGAATTGAAAATTTTGATAAGAAAAAGATTGTTGATGCAATCATTAAGGCAATGGGTCACAATTTTGTAAATGACGTAAGGTGTGCCGAAGCAATCGCCGATAGAATTGCAGCATTAGATGTAGATGTTATTGAAATTGAACAGGTTCAAAACCTTGTAGAAGCGGAGCTGATGAAATCCCAGTATACAAATGTTGCCAAGGATTACATCCTTTACCGTGAAAAGAGAAACATTGCCCGCGGCAGAAAAACATATGAAATGTATATGGGCATCATCAACACAATATCCAATGACATCACAAAAGAAAATGCCAACATGAATGCCGAAACACCGGCAGGCATGATGATGAAATTCGCAAGCGAAACCTCAAAACCGTTTGTTATGGATATGCTTGTTTCTCAGCAGACGAGGGATTATTTAAAAAGCAACTATATCCATATACATGATGCTGATTATTATCCGACGAAATCTTTAACATGCTTGCAGCACCCCCTTGACATGATACTTGAAAATGGTTTCAGGGCAGGTCATGGCTCTTCAAGACCGGCTAAAAGAATTGAAACGGCGGCAATAATTGCTTGTATTTCAATGGAATCTGTCCAGAACGAAATGCACGGCGGACAGGCTATCCCCGCATTTGATTTTTATCTTGCTCCATATGTAAGATATACATACAAGGAGGAAATAGAAAAACTCGAGAAATTGTATTACAAAGATTTATCTTCATTGAAAGATATAGAGTTTGACGATTATGAAACACATGATTTAAACGGACTTGAAGGTGAAAAAAGGCTTGTTCAGTACGCTGTAAATCAGACCGTGAATCGTGTTCATCAGGCTATGGAATCCTTTATTCATAACATGAATACCATTCATTCAAGGGGCGGAAATCAAGTCGTATTCTCCTCAATTAACTACGGTACTGATACCTCTGCAGAAGGCAGATGTATTGTTCGCGAGATATTAAACTCTACATATCGTGGTGTAGGTAACGGCGAAACACCCATATTCCCCATCCAGATATGGAAGAAAAAACGTGGTGTAAATTACCTTACCTCTGACAGAAATTATGACTTATATGTTCTTGCCTGCAAGGTTACGGCAAAAAGGTTTTTCCCGAACTTTTTAAATCTTGATGCAACATATAATCAGGATGAACTCTGGGATGAGAAGGACCCAAAGCGTTACATACATGAGGTTGCTACAATGGGTTGCCGCACAAGGGTATATAATAATCGTTTTGGCGAAAAATGTTCAATTGGCAGAGGAAATCTCTCCTTTTCAACAATAAATATTGTTAGATTGGCACTGGAGTGCAGAACAATTGAAAACAAAGATGAGAGAATAGCATCATTTTATAAAAAGCTTGAAAAATGTATTGACGTTTGCGCGCAACAGTTATATGACAGATACGCATTTCAGAGAACTGCACTTAAAAAACAGTTTCCTTTGTTAATGAGCGGAATGTGGTATGGCAGCGAGGGTCTTGGCCCTAATGATAAACTTGAGGATATATTGAAATCCGGTACTCTTAGTATAGGCTTTATAGGGCTTGCCGAAACCCTTATTGCGCTTATAGGAGAGCACCACGGCGAAAGCGAAGAAGCCCAGAGACTTGGCGTTGAAATTATCACCTTTATGAAAAAGAGGACAGATGAAATATCCGAGGAAAAGAATTTAAACTACACGCTTCTTGCTACTCCTGCTGAAGGTCTGTCCGGCAAATTTACAAAACGTGACAGAGAGTTTTTCGGCGAAATAGAAAATATTACAGACAAAGAGTATTATACAAACAGCTCACATGTGCCTGTTTGGTATAAATGCAGTGTTGAACACAAGGCAAGAATTGAGGCTCCTTATCATGAGCTTGAAAATGCCGGTCATATCTTTTATGTTGAGCTTGACGGTGATGCAACACATAATCCTGAATGCATAATGCAGACTGTTGATTTAATTGATAAATATAATTTAGGTTATGGTTCTGTAAACCATACAAGAAACAGATGCCTTGACTGCGGATTTGAAAATGCAGATGAAGATTTTAAGTCCTGCCCTGTATGCAATAGCACCAATGTCGATGTAATTCAACGTATCACAGGCTACCTTGTAGGCAGTGTTAATTCCTGGAACAGCGCAAAACAGGCAGAACTTCGTGACAGAGTAACACATGATGCAAGGTAAGATAAGAATACAGGATATTCTGTACAGCTCATCTGTTGACGGAACAGGCTTTCGTGATGTTGTGTTTGTAAATTACTGCCCTCACAGATGTGAGGGCTGCCACAATATTGAAACATGGGACGAAAAAAACGGCCGTTACGTTTCTGTGAATGAGGTTTTTTCTTGTCTTGTAAAAAGCAGTATAACTAATGTAACATTTTCGGGCGGAGAGCCTTTCTGCCAGGCAGAGGCACTTTGTGAGCTTGCAAGAACGATACATGAGAAAACAAATAAGGATATATGGATATACAGCGGGTATACTTTTGAAGAGATAATAAAAGATGCGAAAATGCTTGAACTTTTGAAAGAGTGTAAAGTTTTAGTTGACGGCAAGTTTATAATCAGTAAAAAAGGGCTTAATTTGAGATTTATCGGTTCTTCCAATCAAAGGATTCTTGACGTTCAAAAATCACTTGATGCAGGATTACCTGTACAGGCTGATATATAGAGCGCTAAAGCACCTCCCCATACGCCAACCGGAGGTGTTTTAAATTTGTTTTAGACCTTTTATTTGATAAAAAACTGATATTTTACTTGACATTGATAATATGACATTATATACTAAAAAATGGTGTAAATTATATTTTTAGTATAATTGGTTTATTTTTTACACCAATTATGTAAGAATACACCATTTTGAGAGAGGAAATACCATGGCAAAACGAATATTATTTGGTGGAGTATTTTTTGTTGTATCTATAGGCATGCTGATTTACTCTATCCCAACAGGCATATTGTTTATATGTGCATGCGGCGTAATTTCAGCATATGAAATAAATATAGCCTTCCGTAATACCGGAAGGAACTCTTTAGCATGGCCAGGCTATATTTTTTGTATACTTGCCGCTGCTGGCATAATAACGGGAAAAAGAAATGAAGTATTTATATTCTTTATGCCGTTTTTATCTCTTGCTGTGCTTACACATACAGTTATTTTCCGTAAAACAAAGCCCTCGGATGTACTTTTGGGTATGGGTATCTGCTTTTTCCCTCTGCTGCCCATAGTCTTTATAATGTATATGCTTTCATCTGGTTCAGATTTTGCCCCTGCGGCATTTGTAACTGCAACGGCGGCAACTGTTTTTGGTGATAGTTTCGCGCTTTTTACAGGTAAAGCATTTGGGAAACATAAGCTTGCTCCACTCCTTAGCCCTAACAAAACCGTTGAAGGGCTGATAGGCGGTCTGTTTTTCGGTTCTGCATCGGGTATATTGGTTTACTATGCAATGAATGCTATTAGATACCCTATATATAGCCTTTGGTTTACACTCTTATCTGCATTTATAGCAACTGCCGCAGGCACGATAGGCGACCTTGCGGCATCTTCAATAAAAAGAGAAGCAGGAATAAAGGAATATTCGAAGCTTATTCCCGGTCACGGCGGTATGATGGACAGAATAGACAGTATGATATTTGCAATTCCAATAGTATATATGATTTCTATTGCCTTTGGTTATATACAATAAACTATAATAAATACAAGTTTTTAAAAGAGCAGCCACGAAAACAGTAGCTGCTCTTTTCTTTAGAAAACCTTTTTACTTTTTTAATAATCTTTGTATTACTTTAACTATTTCAACAAACGGTATTACAGAAACTGCAAGCAGCATCGCAATCGAATATTCCAGTAATGATATATGTTCAAACCCGAAGGCATCTGATAATACGGGAACATATATTACAGCTGTTGTCAATACAAGTGATAAAAGCATAGCTCCTATCAGATAGAAATTATGGTGCTTCATTTTAAATATTGAGCCTCTCTGAGAACGCATATTAAATGAATGGAATATCTCTGCCATTGACATTGTCAAAAATGCCATTGTCATACCATCGGGGCTGTTTGTAAATACCCATTCACCAGACTCAATGTAATGACCGATTAAATATGCCGCCAATGTTATCAGAGTAACCATAACGCCCTGGTAAATTATGTCTATCCCAAGACCTGCTGCAAAAATGCCTTCCCTTGGGTTACGGGGCTTTCGTTTCATTATATCCTCTTCACCTTTTTCCATACCAAGGGCAAGAGCGGGAAAGCTATCTGTAATAAGATTAATCCACAGCAGATGAACAGGCTTTAATATGATAAAACCCAATATCGTCGCAAAAAAGATTGAAAGCACTTCACTGAGGTTTGATGCAAGCAAAAATTGAATTGCCTTGCGTATGTTATCATAAATCTCTCTGCCTTGCTTAACGGCAACAATAATAGTGGCAAAGTTATCATCCGCCAGTACCATATCGGCAACATTTTTTGTTACATCAGTACCCGTTATCCCCATGCCGATACCTATGTCCGCACTTTTTATAGATGGTGCATCGTTGACACCGTCACCAGTCATAGCTGTTATCTTGCCATTCCTTTTCCATGCATTTACTATCCTTACCTTATGTTCAGGCTGAACACGGGCATAAACAGAGTAATTAAAAATTGATTTTTTAAACTCTTCATCACTTATATCATTTAATTCAGAACCCGTTATCGCTTGCTTGGAATCTTTAATTATTCCAAGCTGTAGAGCAATGGCAACGGCTGTGTCCTTATGATCCCCTGTTATCATAATCGGGCGTATTCCGGCCATGCGGCATTCTTTTATTGCATCTATTACCTCCGGACGGATAGGGTCAATCATTCCGGCTAACCCTATAAATATAAGGTTATTTTCAAGTTCCTGCGGGTCGTATGACGCAGGCTCCTTATCATACACCTTATATGCGGCGCAGAGAACACGAAGTGCCTTATCGGCCATTTTTTTATTTTCTTTACTGATTTTTTCACGTATTGAATCTGTTAATTCTATAATCTTACCGTTCTCTATTATTTTTGAACATCTTTTAAGCACCTCATCGGGCGCACCCTTAGTATATTGGTCAAAACCTACTTCTGATTTTGAGTGAACAGTTGACATCATCTTTCGAACAGAGTCAAAAGGAGCTTCCCCTACCCTTGGAAATTCTTTCTTTAAGTCATCTTTATTTAAACCAAGCTTATAAGCATAATTTACCAGTGCACACTCCGTAGGCTCTCCCACAGCCTCACCGTTTTCATCAAGCTGTGCATCACTGCAAAGTGCCATCGCACAGGCAAGAAGCTTCTCATCGTCGCTGAAATTTTCCACAACCGTCATTTTATTTTGCGTCAGTGTGCCGGTTTTATCCGAACAAATAACCTGGGCACAGCCGAGGGTTTCAACTGCCGTGAGCTTACGAATAACAGCGTTGCGCTTTGACATATTTGTAATTCCTATTGAAAGAACAATTGTCACAACGGCAGCAAGCCCTTCCGGTATTGCGGCAACTGCAAGGCTTACAGCAATCATAAAAGTGCTGAGTATTACATCTTTGCTGAAATCGCCTGACTTAAAAAGACTGAAGGCAAAAATGAAAAGACAAACTCCTATAACAATAAAGCTCAATGTTTTACTAAGCTGTCCAAGCTTCATCTGTAAAGGCGTCTGATTTTCCTCAACCATGGTCAGTGCATAAGCAATTTTACCCATCTCCGTGTCCATACCGGTTGCAGTTATAACAGCTTTACCTCTGCCGTACACTACGATGCTGCCCATATATACCATATTTTTACGGTCACCTAATGGCACATCTCGGCTGTCAGCAAGCGACAACAATTTGATAATTTTGTCAACCGGTACCGATTCACCTGTAAGGGCCGCTTCTTCTATTTTCATGCTGGCACATTCAATAATCCTGCCATCTGCCGGAACTGCATCACCTGCCTCAAGTACAACTACATCACCTACAACAAGGTCTTCGCTTTTGATAGCTGTTAGCTTGCCATCTCTTAATACCTTTGATGTTGATGCCGTCATTTTCTGAAGTGCTTCTATTGCTTTTTCCGCTTTACTCTCCTGATAAACACCCAATATAGAATTTATAATTACAACTGCCATAATTATAAAAACATCAGTAAAAGGCTCATTCTCAAATGCAGCGGTAATCCCGGAAATCGCAGCAGCTATCATCAAGATAATAATCATGGGTTCTAAAAGCTGTTGTAAAAACATCTGAAATACTGATGTCTTTTTACCCTCTTTAAGCTTGTTGTTACCGTTCTTTAAAAGCCTTTGTTCTGCCTTTTCCTGCGTTAGCCCGCTTTCATTGCTGCCAACTTTTTTCAGTACTTCTTCTACACTTTCTAAGTAAAAATTCATTGTCTCTTTTTCCTTTCGCAATATTATACAAAAGACTCAAATATAGCTACCCTACATAAGCCATATATGAGTCTTGTTCATTAAGGCAAGCCAAACCAATATGGTAATAATGTTAACTTGACACACTGCTGTAATGCCATGCAACCTACTCCATCATAGTTTAATTATACGCATTATATAACTATTTTAAATAAAAGTCAATGCTTTTTAGTAACTAAATACTAAATTTCATAAGAAATTTGTAATTCATATTGCAATTATTTGGAATAATTGATATAATAATGTAAATCTTTATAATTGGGGTAATTAATATGGTACAAGCTCTTATTCTTTTTATTCTTACATATGTCCTGTTGCTGGTTTTTCCAAAATTCAGGGCGTATATTGCACTTGCTTCGGCTGCTGTTTTTGTAATTATCGGTTTTCTTCCGATTGAAAAGGTTTTTTCTTCAGTTGATTGGAACGTAATAATGATGATAGCAGGTACAATGGGTGTTGTATTCTTTTTTATTGAATCAAAAATGCCGTCGTTGTTAGCTGATATTATCATCGAAAAAGTTCCCAATATCAAATGGGCTATCATTTCATTATCGCTGTTTGCCGGTATTATATCAGCCTTTGTTGACAATGTTGCAACAGTGTTAATGGTTGCACCTGTAGCAATTACAATAGCAAAAAAACTTAAATTATCACCTGTTCCAAGCATAATTGCAATTGCAATCGCTTCCAACCTACAGGGCGCTGCAACGCTTGTTGGAGATACAACCTCTATTTTGTTGGGCGGTTATGCAAATCTTGATTTCCTTGATTTTTTTGTTTACAAAGCTAAACCTGGTTTATTTTGGGTTGTACAGATAAGCGCACTTATGGCAACCTTAGTTCTTTTATATACCTTCAGAAAGGACAAGCAGGAAGTAAGCGTAAAAGACAGAACAGTTGTAACGGATTATTTTCCTACATACCTCCTTGTCGGTACAGTTGTTCTTTTAATTCTGGCCTCATTCTTGACCAATAAACCAAAAACAACTAATGGTATTATATGCGTATCACTGTTTATAATCGGTATGATAAGAGAAGTTATAAGAACACGAGATACGAAAATTATTAAAAGTGCATTAAAAGAAATCGATTATTTCACTCTATTGCTTTTAGCCGGTTTGTTTATTGTAATTGCAGGCATTACCGAGGTTGGTGTTGTAGATGCAATTGCCGGATTTTTTGTAAAAATCAGCGGTAATAACTTATTTGCAATTTATTCTATTATTGTCTGGTCTTCTGTATTTTTCTCAGCTTTTATAGATAATATTCCTTACGTAGCAACAATGCTGCCTGTAGTTGCCGGCATATCGGGGAAATTAGGCATTGACCCTACACTGCTGTACTTTGGGCTTTTATCAGGTGCAACATTAGGCGGAAACCTCACTCCCATTGGTGCCTCGGCTAATATTACAGCGCTTGGTATTTTACGTAAAGAAGGATACGAAGTTCGCGCCGGTCAGTTCATGAAAATAAGTGTTCCGTTTACCTTGTCAGCCGTAATTTCAGGTTATATATTGGTTTGGCTTATCTGGAGTTAACATAAAGCTATAACAATTTTTTCTTGAGAAAGGTCTTTTGATATGAAATCATACAGAAAAGAGCTTACATTTAATACAAAAACACGCCGTGCCTTTATCAATATTACTCCGGACGTTGAGGCTTCACTTCAAGAAAGCGGAATTTTAGAAGGGCTACTGCTTGTAAACGCAATGAATATAACGGCAAGCGTATTCATTAATGATAATGAAAGTGGGCTTCACTGTGATTTTGAACGCTGGCTTGAGGGGCTTGCACCTGAAAAACCTTATGAGCAATACAACCATAATGGTTTTGAGGATAATGCTGATGCGCATTTAAAAAGAACGGTAATGGGGCGCGAGGCAGTAATCGCCATAACTCATGGCAAGCTTGATTTTGGTACCTGGGAACAGGTTTTTTATGCTGAATTTGATGGCAAAAGAAAAAAGAGAGTGCTTATTAAAATTATAGGAGAATAAGCGGACGGATAATTGCGCCGTTATACGAAATTTACGTGATTTCTTAATATATAAAAGTATAAAAATCAGGAAGTTTACATGAGCTTCCTGATTTTTTGAGTTTCAATTCATTTAAAAAGCGTTTCACTGTCAAGCATCAAAGTAAAAGGACCGTCATTAATTAGCTCAAGTTTCATATCAGCCCCAAATTCACCATGCTCTACATGAGCAAAATCTGATTTACACTTATCCAGAAAATAATTATACAACTCTTTTGCTTTCTGTGGTGGCGCAGCATCAGTAAAACCTGGCCTGTTGCCTTTTCTGCAATCGGCATATAAAGTAAATTGCGATACTATAAGAACGCTTCCGCCAATATCTCCTATTGAGAGATTCGTTTTACCCTTATCATCCTTGAAAAGCCTTAAATTTATTATTTTCCCCACCATTTTATCTGCAATTTCTTTTGTGTCACACTGTCCTATTCCAAGTAACAAAACGTACCCATTTTCTATTGCGGCACATATACTTTTGTCTATTGTAACAGTTGCAGACAGAGCATTTTGTAATACTATTCTCATATAATCACCACTGTTTTTTCATATTATACTTTTTTTCTTTCTTTTAGTCAAGTGAAATAGAAAAAAGAACCGGTGCATATGCACCGGTTCTAAATTTCTAATTAACAAGTGTTAATTAGTCAGCTATTGAGTCCAATTCGAATGTGTAAACAACTGCATCTACTACATTACCTTCATAAGTTCTAACGAATACATAATCAGTGTTCTTTCCAGGTCTAACTACGCCATGGTCAATATCACCAAAATCGCTTACTGAAACAACGGGTGTTGAACGATTAAGGTTTACATTGTATACATTGTAGTTACCCTTGAACATGATGGATTCAGTTATATCCTTATCTTCAGCATCTTTACCAAAGTAAAGGTTCAAGCGGTTGTTTGATTTGCTTTCAGCCCAACCAAAGTAGTTCATGCCTGCATCTTCATCGCCTAAACCAGCGAACGTATAATCATAAGCATTTTCCTGGTCTTCACTAAGAGCTATAGCATCTTCCGCTTTCATAAGAATTTGAATTTTGTCAATGTCACCATATAAGTCAAGGCTGAATATTACAACGTCACCGGCCTGTACACTAGCATTTTCACCCGTAAGTTCATTGCCTTCAGCATCTGTATATTTGATAACTTCTTCAGATCCATATGCGTCAACATATTCACCTTCCTGGTAACCGTAGAATCTGTCTACTGTTGTGTCGTTATCGTTATAACCACTTGTAACTTTGCTGATAACAAAGAGCCTTGTGGAATCATCAATTGCGCCCTTAGCACCGAATGCAACTACTACTGAAGGATAATCATCATCAATATCATAGAAGTCAGCATCGTATTGACCAACTTCTTTAAATGTCTTAGAAACTGTGCTTACAGTAATATCGCTATCGTCTGTTGCAATACCATTCTCAGGTACATTGAATACTATTGTATCTTCGAGGAGGTAAGTTCCACCAAGTTTTACCTGGCTGGCATTATATGATGCTTCACGTGCAGCACCGTCTATTGAAGGACCGTCTTCTTCATATTTTAATGCAGAAGTAAGATAAATCCTGTAAATCTTGCCTGCACTGTTTGTATCATATTTAAAGATCTGCTGAGTATAGTCAACGCCATCTGTTTTAGTTTCATCTACAATGTAAAGACCAAGGTCTTCACCTTCTTTAGTAGATTCAATTGGTTCAGAACTATACTTGCCTGCAATATCTTTATAAACAGTAACTTTTGTTGCGAGGTCTAATATCTTCCACTCGCCGGCTGCTGTTATAAACTGAACCTGTACTCCAGCATCGATACCTTTTGAAAATGCTGCCTTGTAAAGATATGCAAATTTGTCTACTGATTTGTTTACGGTTGTTTCTTTATAAACTATTCTGTTGTCAACGTTGATGTAAAACTTACCTTCATCAGCAACCTTTAAGCTTACATCATTTGATAATCTATATTCTTCACCATCGATTGTGTAGTAATTTTCGCCGTCTGTTCTGGATTCAGAAACAGAACCTTCAACAGTTTTGTCTGAAATATAGACTGTTACTAAATCTTCGTCATCACTTGTAGCGAATGTGAGCACATTGTCAACCTCAATGTCTTCATAAGAAGCAGGTGTACCATCTGCAAAGCAGAATGTGTATATAACATCTTCATCATCAAGGTCTATCGGAATGTTGGAACCATTTTTGTCAACAAGTCTTTGCCTCTTAGCATCAACTTCATCAACAACATAGTTTTCTGTGTATTCTGTTACAAATACATAATCATAATCGTCATCATTACCATTGTCTAAAAACGTAACAGTTCCAGGCTTTGGATTTGAAGGATTCTCATACTGCGTTAAGAACTCTTCTGCATTTGCAAAGTCTTTCTTACCGTTGTAGTAAAAGTTATTAGTATTAGTTAATTCAATCTTTGTTGCTGACCTATCTGTTGATTTTGCCAAATAAGAAACCGTTGTTATATCATCATCTTTATCATCTTCAAGCTGGCTGTAATCAACAGTTATAAGTTGGTTTTTGTTGGATTTTGGAGCTACAGCAAGCAATGTTTCTTCATCTGTATCTTCATCTATACCAACATAAGCAACTACATAGTAGCCGAGGTAAGCAGCTGCGCCGGTTTTGCCTTCTTCAGCTTTTACAGTATCGATTTCTTTTACACCATTTACTTTATCATATGAAATATCGATTAATTTGTTATTAGAATTAACTGAACCAGAAGTTGCGTATGTGCCTGTTATAGTACCTTCATATACGTCAATTTCAAGGTAATCATAAAGCAAAGTATCATCAATCATTTCATACTCTTCGCCACCAGTTGTGTAAACTGTCTGACCCATCATTTCAACTGTAAGAGCGTTGTAAAGTAAACGAGCAACTGTTGCTCTTGGAGCAGGTTCGCCTGCTTGACCTGATGTGCCCTTTGAAATACCCTTCTGAGAAGCAATTACGAGATAACCTGTAGGATATCCGCCCTGCTGGTTAGCCATAGGTGTGTAACCAAGAGTTGCAACGATCATCTTTGTGATCTGTTCGTATGTTACTTCATCTTCCGGACCGAATGTTCCATCGCCGTAACCAACGATAATGCCATTCTGTGTAGCAAGGTTAATATAACCTGCTGCCCAATGATCTGCTGCTACGTCTGTAAACTGAGTAGCACCTTTAGCACCTGCTGCTGCATCTTCGAGACCTTTTGCACGAACGATTATTGTAGCAGCTTCTGCTCTTGTAATTGTTTTGTCAGGATTGAAATTTCCCTGTTCGTCACCAATCATGAGCTCGAGAGATGACAGAATTGATACTGATTCTGCATAAGAAGCGTTCTGGTCAACATCAGGAAAACCTGCTGCTGAAACTGAGAAAGAAAGCATCATTGCAAAAACAACTGCGATAACAAGAACTTTTTTGAGATTTGTCATAATTCTCAAATCCTCCTTAAAAAAATATTTATTTGTGAAAGAGATGTGGTTTTTGCACCTGCCGCATCTCTTTCATATGCGACTGTGCGCAGGGAACAAATGCATTATTCCCTTCATGGCTTGATTATAGCACTACAATTTCACGCCGTCAATGCTATTTTTGCAGTTGTAACACAACTGTAAAATTTGCTTTACAGTAGTGCCACAATAGGTGTTTGCACTATTACCCTTATCATAGTGTATATCAAGCCGCCCTTTTTGTCAATAAAAATATAAGAAACCATATACCGAGATATATACAATAGTGTTACCCTTGATATACCGGTTGCAGTTTGTTGTCCCATATCAGTACCCTAACATTTAAGTTTCCATCAGTAGGTTCAATTACTATATTTGGCGTACTGTTTTCGTTTATCGGTATATTTTTTATTATAATATTATATAAATCGCCCTCATTGTCATATGTACAAATGAAGCCCTTGCTAAATGTGACAAAACAGGTGTTCCCCGCATAATCAGAAACAGTTATTTTTTCAGTACCGTTTATTGAAATTTCTGTTTCTACTATATTATTATAAGAAGCTTTTCCAATTTCACTTGTATTACTGCCTACCGTTACTTCTTTGACGGCATGATTGTCCTGTGCCCTTAAATAATATAAAGCTGTGTTTCCATCTGTTTTAATTACACAATCCGCCAAAGGGCTTTGGCTGTCAATTACAATACGCAGACAATATGGAGTTGCAGTTTTAATCCCGTCTTTGTATTCAATAGAACCTGCCACTTTATAATAGTATTCACCATCACCCAAGTCCGTTCCCAAAGAATCTTTTAGATTGCGCCATGGCAAGTCATAAAGCAAATACTCCTTTTCTTTATAATCATAACTGCTTTTTTTCATATAATATACGTTAGGATATGTTGTTAATACATTGCCTGAAATATCTGTCAGTAATTCATTTGCTTTTACAATATTCCTCAGAAACGGTACAGAGGCAAGGCGTATTGCACCTCCTTCGGGCAATACTACAAATTCCTCTCCGCCTTCATAGGAATACTTTGTAAGAATATTCCCGTTTTCGCCCTCTATTTTCATATCGTTATATATTAAACCTTCATCTATAAACCCCTGTTTGCCCCAATCGGAAAAATAGCCCATAAACGGTACGCTAACCTCCGGATATAAAGCATTTTCAAGCCTGACGAAGCCTTCAATAAAAAACCCGTTTTTAAAAACTTGCTTTAAAAAATCTGTTGTTTCCTCTTCAATTGTTACGGAAACAGTTATTTTTTTAACTTCTCCTGCAGAAAGATTTATTGTATTTCCACAGTCAAACGTCACAGTGGTATTTTCTATTGCTTTAGATTTACCCGTTATTCTTAATGTATTTTCATCATATTCATCAGTTAAAACATTGCAACATATATTATAGGAAACATCAGAATTACTGAGGTTTTTAACAAATAAATCAAAAGAAAAGCTGTTACTAAGATTATCATAAAGCTCCACCTTCCCTTTATCAGACGATGAATACATGATAACAGGGCTTGTAGCTGCATTTCCTGCATTTACAAGGCCCGCTCCCTGTGCCCTCGGGCTTATATATTCTCCGCTGTCCTCCTCAAGAAGGGTTGCCGTATTCATAGCCAGCATTTCTGCTATCTGTGTTTTTTGCTGATTTGTCAGTGATGGATATGCACTGGATACATACTGCTTTATTGAGGCAAGTGAACCTGAAACATAAGGAGAAGCCATAGATGTACCCCGCATGACGGAATAAGAGATATCGCTTGTGCTGACAGACGATTTAATTCTACCAATTCCTGAAATGTCGGGTTTCAGAGACAAATTATGTGCGGCTCCTCTTGATGAATAATAATCGGTCTTTATGCCCTGTTCATCAGTTGCGCCGACGGCTATTGCGGAAGGCGCCGTTGCCGGGGTAGCTGAAGAACCATAATCCGTAACCTCTGTACTTGGATAGGAGGAGTTTGCATTTTGCCCTGCTCCTCCTAAATAGCCATTATTCCCATTTGAAATGCACACTGCCACGCCGTGGCTTTGAGCAACCGAAATAATGTCTTCATAATTTATGTTATATTGGCTGTTTACAAAACCAACCGACTCACCAAAGCTCATATTTATTACATCAACACCAAGTAAAATGGCATCATCTATAGCCCGTAAGATTTTAGCATCGGTTGTTTCTCCTTCATCAGAGAAAATTTTCATCAAAACAAGCTGTGCGTCCGGTGCAGTGCCCTGTCTTTCCTGGTTTTTCCCGCCGACAATTCCTGCAACATGGGTTCCATGGCTTGAATTTATATTGAAAACATCTTTATCTTCATGGTAATAATCGTAAACAAAGGGTATCTTTGTACTGTAATATAAACCATTGGCTATTTTACCTAATGAGGTTTTCGCAGATATATCCGCGCTGGTAATTTTTGGTGAGGTCACAGGCTGTGAAAAGTATTTATGCGCAACAAGAAACTCCGAATCAAGCACAGCTACAGCCATACCTGTACCAACGGGTCCGTTTTCACTCATTGGTTTATAATCCATATATTCTTCGACTGTTTCGGTTTCTATGTCCTCGGGGACAGTATATGTATTAGCAATATAAACTTTTTTTACTGCCGGATTATTTTCAAGCAACTTCATATCGGCAACTGTACCCTGTGTTGTAAAGCCATTTATTACAACATCATAGGTTTCAGTGATTTCAAGGTCAAAATTATCGGCAATTGTTTCCTTATTATCAAGAGAAAAAAGCGCAATGCCATCTGTCGGCCCGTAAAGCTCGACAATTAAATCGAGCTTTTCAAAGTCGTCAGAAGACAAAACGCTGCTTGTTAAGTCAGGAATAATAAAAAATATAACCGCAAAGACCAATGCCATAATTCGTTTGAATTTCATATGTGTTTTCTCCATGTTAACAAGTTATATTACGAATCAACTTTTTTCACATCAAAGGATGAAGCAACAAGCCCTGCAACTCTATCATAGGTGTATTCACCGGATGCAATAATCTGAACCAATAGATTCCCTATGGCTGTCGCTTCAACAGGGCCTGCATATATTTGTTTTCCAGTTTTCTGCGCCGTAAGCTTATTCAAATACATATCACGGCTTCCGCCCCCAATAATATAAATAGCTTCAAACTTTTTGCCTGTTATTTCCTCTATTTCAAGAGCAGTTCTTGCATAGCTTTCAGCAAGGCCACGATAAACTGCCTTGAGAATATCCCCTATAGTATCGGGCAACGGTTCACAATTTTGCTTTAAATATGCCTTTATCGCATCAATCATATTTAAAGGGGAAAAGAATACGTTGTCATTCACGTCAACAACTCCGGGGTATGATGATTTTTCTGCCATTTCACACAGCTCATAAAAGCTGTACTTGTTGTTAAGCTCACGTTTTATAGATTGGATAATCCAAAGGCCCATGATATTTTTCAGAAATCTGACGCCATTTACACCGCCTTCGTTTGTGAAACCGTTTTTTTCGCTGAGAGCAGAAAAATTAGGCTTATCTAAAACCGTTCCCATAAGCGACCAGGTTCCCGAGCTTATATAAAGACACTCGTCCTGCGTGGGAACAGCTGATACCGCTGATGCTGTATCATGGGTTCCGGGAAGAACAACATTACAATCAAACCCAACCTCTTTTTTTATATCGTCTTTCAATTTACCCACAAAGGTTCCGGGTTTTTCAAGCTTTCCAAAAATGGAATAAGGAATGCCAAGGGTTTTGCAGATATCTTCATCGTATTCCATTTTTTCTCCGTTTACCATTTGAGTTGTTGTACCGTTGGTATATTCATTGAGCTTTTTGCCCGTTAACAGAAAATTAAAATATTCCGGCAGCATAAGATAGCGGGCTGCTCTTTCAAAATATTCAGGATGCTCCTTTTTTTGGGCATATAACTGAAAAACAGTATTAAATGAATTTGGTGCAATGCCTGTTTTCTCATACAGATCGGGAACAAGATTTTTTACCTCATCAATAACAGCTTCTGTCCTTAAATCACGGTAAGCTACTGTATCCCCCAACACTTTATCATCCTCATCCAACAAAACAAAATCAACACCAAAGCAGTCAATCCCAAGACTGCAAGGAATTTTCCCTAATTCTGAGCATTTTTTCATGCCCGCCTTGATTTCTGAAAATAACCTGTCTGCTTCCCAGCAGATATGACCATTCCTTGTAACAGTTTTATTTTCAAAACGATAGACTTCTTCAAGGATAAGTTTCCCGTTTTCAATAAAACCTAACATATGGCGGCCACTGGAAGCACCTATATCAATTGCCAGATAATACACTAAATCACCCCTTACTAACCTTATTTGAGATTAAGTTCATCTAAATTTGCCGCTTTCAGATAAGCATTTATAAACCCGTCAAGCTCACCGTCCATTACTGCCGTAGTGTTTCCTACTTCATAGTTGGTTCTGTGATCCTTTACCATGCTGTACGGATGGAAAACATAGGAACGAATCTGGCTGCCCCATGCAATTTCCTTTTGTACTCCCTTAATATCCTCAATTTTTTCCTTATGCTCACGTTCAGTTATTTCAACAAGCTTTGCTTTTAGCATTTTCATTGCATATTCACGGTTCTGATGTTGCGAACGTTCATTCTGACATGCAACAACAATTCCTGTTGGAATATGTGTTATTCTTATTGCAGATGACGTTTTATTTACATGCTGTCCTCCTGCGCCGCTTGAGCGATAGGTATCAACCCTTAAATCATCGGGGTTGATTTTAATATCAATTTCATCATCTATATCGGGTGTAACATCCAAAGACGCAAAAGATGTATGCCTTCTGCCGGAAGCATCAAAGGGTGAAATACGCACAAGGCGGTGAACACCCTTCTCACATTTTAAATAACCATAGGCATTAAGACCTTCTATTAATATGGATGCACTTTTAATCCCCGCTTCATCACCGTCAAGATAATCAAGGGTTGTTACCTTAAAACCACGTCTTTCGGCAAATCGCATATACATTCTCAAAATCATTTGAGCCCAGTCCTGCGCCTCAGTTCCTCCCGCTCCTGCATGAATGGTGAGAATTGTGCCGAACTTATCATACTGCCCCGATAACAGTGCATCAAGCTTTGTCTTCTCAAGAAGTCTCGCCAGCTCGCCATAGCTTGACTTGATTTCCTCAAAAACGCTGTCATCATCTTCATCGATTGCCAGCTCTACAAGTGTTCTGGTGTCTTCCCATTTTTTTCTAAGGTCATCAAAACCTCTGATCATATCCTTTGCTTTTTTAATTTTCTGTAACACCTTGTGAGAGGATTCAATATCATTATAAAAAGAGGTATCCATAGTCTGCTTTTCAAGTTCATCCAAAACTTCTTTTTCTTTTTGGATTGCCAAGGCTAATCGAAGCTCCTCAAGGTCTTTTTCCATTGAGATAAGATCAAGCCTGTACTGTTCATATTCAATCATATAACCTTCTCCTACTTTTATTCGTTCATACCACAGCACTTTTTATACTTTTTACCGCTTCCACAGGGACACATATCATTTCTGCCCACCTTTGTACCCTTTCGTACAGGTTTCTTTTCTTCGGATCCGTCACCATGTGAAGCTATTATTGGTTTTGCAACCTGTTCACGTTCAATTTTCTTGTTTGTCTGTGCTCTCAGAAGATATTTTACTGTATCCTCTCGTATGTTTGCAATCATTTCCTCAAACATTTCAAATCCTGCAAACTTATATTCAGATACAGGATCATGCTGAGCGTAGGCACGAAGACCTATACCGTTTTTAAGCTGATCCATATCATCGATATGCGCCATCCAACGTGCATCCACCGCACGCAGAAGTAAAACACGCTCAATTTCACGCATTAATGCACCGGTAATTTCATTTTCCTTTTCTTCATAACGGGCAGTGGCTTTATCAATAAGCTCCTTTGAGATTTTTTGTTTTGTAAACTTTTCCTTTTCCTTGTCTGTATAAAAAACAGGCGGATTCATATTAAATTCGCTGTTATAGTAATCAAGCATGCCGTCCCAGTTCCACTCTTCGGGATACTCACTCTCAGCCGTATATCTTGTCACTGTGTCTTCAGCTATGTTTTCACACATTTTCAAAATTATGTCTTTAATATCTTCTCCGTTTAATACCTTCTGTCTCTGAGAATAAATTATTTCTCTTTGTGTGTTCATAACATCATCAAACTGCAGAACATGCTTTCTTGTCTGGAAGTGATTGCCTTCAACACGTTTTTGTGCATTTTCAATCTGGTTTGTTAGTAATTTATGTTCTATAACATCATCTTCACCAAGTCCAAGAGCATTTGCCATGTTTTCCATACGCTCTGAACCGAACAGCCTCATAAGGTCATCCTGCATGGAAATATAAAATCTTGAAACACCAGGGTCGCCCTGTCTTCCGGCACGGCCACGGAGCTGATTATCAATTCGCCTTGATTCA
>CAZUVQ010000002.1:19564-35465 GCA_964623915.1 uncultured Oscillospiraceae bacterium | reverse complement strand
GCACATAGGGGCCCAGCCTGTGCCGCCGAGCCTTATTAAACGCTGGAAAAAGGTATTCCCAAAACATGAATATGACACAAACTATGGGCTGAGCGAATCAATAGGTCCAGGCTGTGTTCACCTTGGTGTTGAAAACATAGAAAAGGTCGGTGCTATCGGTAAGGCAGGCTTTGGCTGGCAGGTAAAAATAGTTGATGAAAACGGCAACAGCGTGCCACGTGGTGAAGTTGGTGAGCTTGCTGTTTGCGGCCCCGGATTGATGTCTTGTTACTATAAAGACGAAAAGTCCACAAAAGAAGTTCTGCATGACGGGTGGCTTTTCACCGGCGACATGGCTATTGAGGATAATGAAGGCTTTATTTTTCTTGTTGACCGTAAGAAAGATGTTGTTATAACAGGCGGAGAAAACCTATACCCTGTTCAGATTGAGGACTTTTTAAGGCGCAATAATGCAATAAAAGACGTTGCTGTAATTGGTCTTCCCGACGCTCGCCTCGGCGAAATTGCGGCGGCTGTAATTGAAGTTAAGGAAGGCTGCACTATGACGGAAGAAGAAGCCTTTGAATTTTGCCTTGACCTTCCGAAATATAAAAGACCTAAAAAAATTATTTTTGCAGATGTACCTAGAAATCCAACTGGTAAGATAGAAAAACCACGATTACGTGAAATATACTGCGGCATTAGCCTTGTTTCTGTTCAGGTGAACGGTTAGAATTGGAGGAAATTGTAATGAAAAAGCTCATGCTCGGCAACGAAGCAGTTGCAAGAGGTGCTTATGAAGCAGGTGTCAGGGTTGTATCATCATACCCGGGAACGCCCAGCACCGAAATAACGGAATGTATGGCAAAATTTGATAATGTGTTTGTTGAATGGGCAACCAACGAAAAGGTTGCCTGTGAAGTGGCAATAGGAGCATCAATTGGCGGTGCAAGGAGTATGACATGCATGAAGCATGTTGGTTTAAACGTCTGTGCCGACCCTGTATTCACAGCAAGCTACACAGGTGTTACAGGAGGCATGGTAATATGTGTTGCCGATGACCCTGGAATGCACTCATCACAGAATGAACAGGATTCACGCCATTATGCAAGGGCGGCAAAAATAATGATGCTTGAGCCCTCGGACAGCCGTGAATGCCTTGAATATACAAAAAAAGCATTTGAACTGAGTGAAAAGTTTGATACACCTGTAATGATTCGTTTGTCCACACGTGTATCTCATTCACAAAGCCTTGTTACAGAATCACCACGTGAAGAAATCCCTGTAAAAGCTTATGAAAAAAATGTCCCTAAATATGTTATGATGCCGGGATATGCAAAAATGAGGCACACTGTCGTTGAAGAGCGAATGAATAAAATACGTGAATTTGCAGCAACAACCGAACTTAATACTGTGGAAATAAATTCAAAGGAAATAGGCGTAATAACCTCAGGCACTTCACATGTATATGCAAAGGAAGCCTTTGGTGACAAGGTAAGCTACCTAAAGCTCGGCATGGTTTACCCTCTTTCAAAAGAGCTTATTTCTGATTTTGTATCAAAACACACAGCAGTTTACGTTATTGAAGAGCTTGACCCTGTTATTGAGGAACAAATCCTCGCTATGGGAATTAATGTAGAAGGAAAAAAGCATTTCACACTGGAAGGTGAGTATTCAGCACAGTATCTTAGAAATAAGGTTTTATTTGAGGATCCTCCGGCACACGCAATGCAGGATGAAGCAGTTCCGGCAAGGCCTCCCGTAATGTGTGCAGGTTGTCCTCACAGAGGGGCATTTTATGTTCTGAAAAAAATGGGCTTAACCGTTTCGGGAGATATCGGCTGTTACACTCTTGGCGCAGTTGCTCCGCTTGATTCCATAGATTCAACTATTTGTATGGGGGCATCAGTAAGCGCATTGCACGGCTTTTTACAGGCGCAGGGCAAGGACGCAAAGGCAGTAGCGGTAATAGGTGATTCAACCTTCCTTCATTCTGGGATTACAGGTCTTATAGATATTGTCTACAACAAGGGCAATGCGACGGTTATAATACTTGACAATTCAATAACAGGTATGACAGGTCATCAGAACAACCCTGCAACAGGCTATACAATCCGCGGCGAAGAAACTGCCGCTGTTGACCTTGAGGCACTTGTCCGTGCAATAGGAATAAAACGTGTAACAGTGGCAGACCCCTTTGATGTTAAAAAATTTGAATCAATTGTTAAAGCAGAATTAAATACAGATGAACCCTCCGTAATTATTGCACAAAGGCCTTGCGCTCTTTTAAAAACTTGTAAATACGAAGGAAATTACGTGATAAATGATAAATGCAAAAATTGCAGAATGTGTATGAAGCTTGGCTGTCCTGCAATTTCAGTTTTAGATGATAAGGTGGTTATTGATAAAAACCAGTGTAACGGATGTGGGCTTTGCATTAACGTCTGCCCATTTGGTGCAATTGAAAAGGAGGAGAACTGACATGACGAAAAACATAATGATAGTAGGTGTAGGCGGTCAGGGCACACTCCTTGCAAGCAGAATATTAGGTGCCGTGCTTATTGATGCAGGCTATGATGTGAAGGTTTCCGAGGTACACGGAATGAGCCAGCGTGGCGGTAGTGTTGTGACTTATGTGCGATACGGCGACAAAGTACATTCACCCGTTATTAATGCTGGAGAGGCTGATATTATTTTAGCATTTGAGCTTCTTGAGGCTTATCGTGCCATCCCCTATTTAAAAACTGACGGTGTTATGATAGTAAACACGCAGAAGCTTGACCCGATGCCCGTAATAACAGGTGCGGCAAAGTACCCTGAAAATATTTCAGAAAAAATTTCAGAAAAACTTAATATAAAAACAGTTGATGCACTTTCCATTGCCAGAGAAGCAGGCAACATAAAGTCTGTTAACGTGGTATTAATTGGGCTTATGGCAAAATCTACGGATATTCCTTATGAAAAGTGGATTGATGCCATAAAAAGAACGGTCCCGTCAAAATATCTTGATATAAACCTTGTTGCTTTTGACAAGGGTTATAATCTGTGATTGGAGTGAATTTATGATATACAATAACAAGGCTGAATGTATGCCACGTGAAGCATTAGAAAAATTACAGAGTAAAAAGCTTATTTGGCAGGTTAAGAGAATGTATGAAAATGTATCTCTCTTTAAAATGCGTATGGATGAAAAGGGCTTAAAGCCATCTGATATCAGTGGCATACAGGATTTGCACCTTTTGCCTTTCTCCTACAAGCAGGATTTAAGAGATTATTATCCTTACGGCCTTTTTGCTGTACCCATGAGTGATATTGTACGTGTTCACGCATCAAGCGGAACAACGGGCAAGCAGATTGTCGTAGGATATACAAAGCAGGATCTTGACGGTTGGAGCGAATGTATGGCTCGCCAGTTTGCGGCAGTGGGTGCTGACCAAAATTCCTTTATTCAGGTAGCCTACGGTTACGGTCTTTTCACGGGCGGCTTGGGTGCACATGACGGGGCTCAGAAAATAGGCGCAACGGTAATTCCCATATCATCAGGAAATACAGCAAGGCAGATTCAGACAATGATTGATTTCGGCACAACTGTTCTGTGTTGTACGCCCTCATATGCCATGTATTTGGGAGAGGCTATCGAGGAAATGGGTGTAAGGGATCAGTTAAAGCTTAGGGCAGGTGTTTTTGGTGCTGAACCATGGACAGAGGATATGCGCCTTGCCATTGAGGAAAAGCTTAATATAAAAGCATACGATGTTTACGGGCTGTCAGAAATCATGGGGCCGGGAGTATCTTATGAATGTGAAGTGCAAAAGGGTATGCACGTTTCAGAGGATATGTTTATCCCTGAAATTATTGATCCCGATACATGCGAAGTTCTCCCTTACGGTGAATCAGGAGAACTGGTTTTCACTACAATTACAAAAGAGGGTTTCCCTCTCATCAGGTACAGAACAAGAGATATTGCATCACTTAATATAAATGCCTGTGAATGTGGCAGAACATTCGTCCGCTTGAACAAGCCTTGTGGCAGAAGCGACGATATGCTTATCATCCGAGGTGTCAATGTGTTCCCGTCACAAATAGAAGAGGTTTTATTAAATGTAGGAGGCATCACTCCGAACTATCAGATAATAGTTGACAGGGTGAACAATACCGATACACTTGATGTTCAGGTTGAAATGAGTGAAGCATTCTTTGCTGATGATGTCAAATCAATTGCTAAAATTGAAGGAGACATAAAAGAAAGGCTTAGGTCTGTATTGGGAATCGGCGCAAAGATTACCCTTGTCAGCCCAAAATCCATTATCCGCAGTGAAGGTAAGGCTAAAAGAGTAATTGATAACAGAAAATTACATTAAGGAGGATATCTGATGTTTATTAAACAGGTTTCAGCATTTCTTGAAAACAAATCAGGTAAAATGGCAGAGGTTTTAAATATTTTAGGTGAAGCCTCCATAGATATCAGTGCGCTTTCAATAGCGGATACAACTGATTTCGGAATATTGCGCCTGATTGTAAATGACCCCGACAAAGCAAAGAAAGTGCTCCGTGAACAGGGTTTTATTGTAAAGACAAATGATATTCTTGCCGTGTGCGTGGAAGACAGACCGGGTGGGCTTGCTGCCGTGCTGAATTTAATTCGTGAAAACAATATAGAAATTGACTACATCTACGCTTTCATAGGCAAGGGTGAAAACTGTGCTTTTGTCGCAATGAAGCTTTCAGACCCCGGGAAAGCTGAATCAATTCTATCACAAAACGGTATTAAAACTGCTGACTTATCGGATGTTTACAGAATATAATAGTGCAAACAAAAAAAGTGTGATTCATCACACTTTTTTTTGTTTGCCTTTTTTTAACATTTTACCAAAATGAATATATGTTAATACTAAATATACAACTATTCCCAAATAAACAAAGATATAAGCCGTCAGAACCTGGCTCGGCTGCTTACCGAAAAGATTTGTAAACCATCTCCATAAGGAAGCAACTTTTATTGCACGCAAAGCAAGAGCAATTTTTGCATGAAAGCGAACTATGGAAAGCGATGCTACAACGCCTGCAAGATAAGGAACCGGTCTGATAAACTTTTTATCCTTTTTAACATAATACAGTATCGCCCCTGCCAGAACACCTGCTACACAAAGATATATTATAATTTCAGTGAACAAGTACGTCTGAGTAATATATGATGAATTCATATAACGATACAGATATAAAAGAAATATAGAACCTACTAAACCTATTGCGGTTGCCAATACAACCTGATTGTCAATATGCTCCTTTTCTTCTCGGGAAAGCTTAACAGATTTTTTTGCCATATTTTTCACCCCCTGCCTTATTATTACTTTTCTAATTGTACAATTTTTTTATAAAAAAGTCAAGAATTTTAATAAATTTTAAAGAATTTTACAAAAATTCACACTTTTCTTATAGACAAAAAATTGAAAATGTGTTTTAATGTAAGCTGTGCGTATTTTATTGTGCAATTTAAATATGCGTAATTTTATAAAAATTATTCGGAGATGATTTAATGCTTAAAGGTATTTTCAACTTTCTTATTTTAGCGGCAATTGTGTTTTTTGCTTTTATGAAAGGCGGCATACTTATTGGCTTTGCTATTGTAATAGTTTCGCTGCTCTGGTTAGTATTCAGCAAGCTTCCTGAAATATATATAATGCTTGCAAGGTTTAACTACCATAACAATACACCAAAAATGTTTGACCTTTTTGAAAAAGCTTATAAAACAGGTAAAATGAAGCCTGACCATAGAATTTACTATGGTTATATGTGTATGCGTGAGGGTAACCTTGAAAAAGCCGAAAAAATGCTTAATACTGTTTTGGCATACAAACAAAAGCCTGACGTTCTTGCACGAGCTAAAACCAACTATGCAATTCTTCTTTGGAAGATGGGCAATATCAACGAAGCTGTTGAAACAATAGAAGAGGTTTTTCCCGATTACAAATCAACAGTTGTTTATGCTGATTACGGATATCTCCTTCTTATGAAGGGTGACATAAAGCGTGCCCTTGAAATTAACCTTGAAGCAAGAGAATATAACAGCACCGACGATGTTATTGCAGACAATCTCGGTCAAAATTATTACCTTTTAGGTGAATATGAAAAAAGCCGTGAAATTTATATTGAAATTATGGAGCGTGCTCCGAAGTTTCCCATTCCTTATTATAATTATGCTAAAACACTCTATGCTTTGGGCGAAAAGGAAGAAGCTTTTGAAAAGCTTAAAACTGCACTGGAACACCCCTTTTCAAGCGTTGCGGCTATTTCCCGCGAAGAGGTTGAAGCTTTTTTAATTCAAGTTGAAAATGAACTAAACCGGTCAGTTAAAGAAGAAGAATAAATAATATAGCGGGCAGTTTAAACTGCCCGCTATATTATTTAATAGATTTTAGAGGTTTGACATTTTCTTATTTTAATGAATCCTTTAGCACTTTGCCGGCTTTGAAAGCAGGAACTTTTGTGGCTGCTATTTTAATTTTTTCTTTTGTTTTAGGGTTGATGCCTTCTCTTGCAGCACGAGCCCTAACTTCAAATGAACCAAAACCAATGATAGAAACCTTGTCCTCTTTTTTCATAGCATCTTCAACGGTTGCAAAAAATGCACCTACCGCTGCTTCAGCATCCTTTTTTGCCAAACCCGTTTTTTCAGCCACTGCTGATATTATTTCGCCTTTGTTCATTACATTAACCTCCTGTTTTTTAAACTTTCTCTATATATTCTACACGAATAGTGCAAAACCCTTCTTTTATATGAAATGTTGTTTAAATTTTTTTTGATTTATCCCAGAGCCTGTCCATTTCTTCAAGAGACATATCAGAAAGAGCTCTCCCCTCTTTATTTGCCATGCTCTCAACATGTGAAAACCTTGCGACAAATTTGTTAATTGTTTTATATAAAGCTTCCTCTGAATCAGCCCCTATAAACCTTGAAACATTAACTACAGAAAACAATAAATCACCAAGCTCTTCTTCTTTATTTGTATCTTTTTCTATGGCTTCTTCAAGCTCCCGTGTTTCTTCATGTATTTTATCGAGTGCTCCGCTCACATCTCTCCAGTCAAAACCCACCTTTGCCGCTTTTGCCTGTACCTTTTGAGCACGCATAAGCGCAGGAAGGGAAACGGCAACTGATTTAAGCGTTTCAGTTGTTGATTTTTCTCCCTTTTCGTGTTTTTTTATATCGTCCCATTTATCAAGAACATCCTCTGATGTGGTAAGCTTTTCATCACCAAATACGTGGGGGTGACGGCGAATCAGCTTTGTGCAGATGGCATTTGTAACATCGCCTATATCAAAATCACCATTATCCTTTGCAATTTGCGCATGAAACACAACCTGCAGCAATAAATCTCCAAGCTCATCATAAACCTTAACCATGTCACCGCTGTCAAGTGCTTCAATAACCTCATAGGTTTCCTCTATCATACATTTTTTAATGCTTTCATGTGTTTGCTCTGCATCCCACGGGCAGCCGCCCGGGCGGCGTAGTTTTTCCATTATATCAACAAGGTCATCAAAGCTGTATCCCATAGTATTCCTCCCCTATTTTGTGCATTATTATTTCATCAGTTTAATCTTTTTAAGTTTTATTAATATTCTTTCGCCGGCCGGAAGCATTTTTATATCTTCGTCATTAATTGCTTTCAAAGCGAAAAGCATTGCAAAATATATTACCGCACCGCCTGCAATGGGTACTACGGCTTCAAAAAGCCTGCCTGAGCCATCAACAAGCTGGTATAATACCATTGTGGCTATGCCCATTGCTGTAACTGAAATCAAGGGCTTAAATATTGCATCTGACAAATTAAGCTTTATACCTATAATCTTTCCTATGCTTATTATATTCAATACAAGAATTATTATATAACAAAGATTAGTTCCAATTGGGGCACCGTTTATATTTATATCAGGGTTACCGACGAGAAAAAAGTTTATAATAACCTTTACAATACCGCCAATCGCCATGTGCCACACAGGCACCCATGTTTTGCCCGTTGCCTGCAAAATTGCATTGGTGACGAGTACCAGTGATACAAATACAACCGCATAGCCTAATATCTGAAGCGTTGGAGCGGCATTCGTATTATTGAACACAATATTTAATATAGGCCTTGCCAACAGGGCAATACCTACCGCACATGGAAGTGCAAACAAAATTGTGGTTTTCATTCCCATAGCCGTTGTATTCTGTGCATCTTCATAGTTTCTTACAGCGTATGCCTTTGCAATAGCAGGTACAACACTTATACTTATACATGTAACAAGGGTAGGAATCATGTTGAAAATCGTTACTGAATAGCCGGAATAAGAACCCCAAAGAGCAAGTGCCCTTTCATCTGTAAAACCGGCAAACCTCAGCCTGTTTTGAATCATTAACATATCTATCACAGTAGTCAGACTGAAAACACATGCACCTATTGTTATTGGAATTGCAATTACTATTATTTTTTTTATTAATTCACGGCGTCTTTTTGATTCACTTACACCGCTTGAAAAATCTCTCTTGTCTTTCCTTTTAATATACAAAAAAAGCAATGAAATAAAACCGAGAGCTGCTCCCATTGAAACGCCGAAAACGGCACCGGCTGATGCGTATTCAACACCCTTATCAATTAAAAAATACGCAAGTGAATATCCTATTACAAGCTTTCCTAAAGCCTCCGTAACCTCTGAAATAGCCGTGGGAATCATATCCTGATGCCCCTGAAAAAAACCACGGAAAGCAGACATTAATGAGACAAATAAAATTGCGGGAGCAAGCGCACGAATACCGGGCGCAGCTTCAATGCTTCCTGTGTAGCCGGCAAGGTTATCAGCACTAAAAAACAAAATTACAAAGCCAAGCACACCTATGATTCCAAGCAGAAGAAAACTTGACTCCAGTATTTTTTTGATTTCAAGGCGACGGTTTTTCGCCGCACTTTCCGCTACCATTTTAGAAACAGCCACAGGCAGACCTGCCGTTGCAACTATAAACAATAAAGTGTATATAGTATATGATGTTGTGAAAAGCCCCATTCCTCTTTCATCGAGTAAATATGTAAGGGGTATTTTAAAACCCGCACCTATAATTTTTACCAGAAGGTTTGCCAGCAAGAGAATAGCCGCACCCTTCATAAAAGTTTTATTACTGTTTTTATCCAAATAGAGATCCTCCTATTCAGTTACACTTTTTAGATAGTCAAGAGCATTAATACGCCCTATATGATGTAAAATAAAACCCTCTGTATGAATTAATCCTTCTTTTACAGCGTCAATCTGTCCCACAAAAGCAAGTGATGTTGATAAAGGGGAAGTTATATAATAATTCATAAGCGAGAGTGTGTTTGCAGAAATTATTTTTGATGAGGGCTTTTTGCAGTTTTCACAAATTGCTCCGCCAAGTGAGGGCTCAAAATACAAGGCTTTGCCACCGCATACACTGCATGTACAGGTGTTGGGGCAAAAACCCGAATATGTAAGAAGCTTTAGCTCATACATCAGCCTCAAATCCATAAGCTTCTTTTTTTCTTTTTCCGCATAGTGCAATGTGTTTAATAAAAGCCTTAAAATTTCCTCTGATTCGCCTTCCTGACATACATTTTCTGCAAGGGATGCAAAATACATGGCATGTGATAACTTGTCAAGAGAATTTCTTATGCCGTAAAAGCCTTCCTCTAAGGTTGCTGCTGAAAGAGTGAAAATATCCTTTTTCTTGCTTAAAATAAATTCACTGTAGCACAGAAGCGATGCAGATGCCGAGCATGGATGCTTTGGGCTTTTTACACCTTTTGCCCATACGCTAATTCGCCCAAGGTCACGGCTTATTACGGTGAGCATTTTATTGTAGTCCCCCGTCACAGCAGACCGTATCACAATCCCCATCGTCTTTACAGGTTCCATCGGTATCCTCCTTACCGGTATCTATTGACTCAATATATGCTTCAAGATTTCCCGTTCTGCAAAAGATTTCCCACCAGATATTCATAACCTTTTCCTCCTTAGTAAATATCGATGTTATCTTTTGCAAATATGGCTATTTCTATAAGGGTAATTTATTCCTCACGAGTAAATCCAAGGTTTTTGAGCATATAATTATCATTTCTCCAGCCATCTTTAACCTTTACCCATGTTGTAAGGTTTATTTTTTTATCAAAGAATTTTTCCATATCCTCACGGGCATAAGTTCCTATTTTTTTAAGCATTGCACCACCTTTTCCTATTATTATGGACTTGTGGGATGATTTTTCACAGTAAATATTTGCACCGATATTTAATATTTTGCCGTTATCCTGCATTTCATAAATTTCAATTGCCGTTCCGTGCGGTATTTCTTTATCGAGTAGCCTTAAAAGCTTTTCCCTTATAATATCGGCGGCAATTTCACGTTCAGTTCTATCTGTGATTATATCATCAGGATAATACATAGGCCCCGGCACCAAAAACTTTTTCGCCTCAGACAGCAGTGTGGACACACCGTCTGAATGAAGGGCGGACAGGGGTATAACAGCTTCAAACTCCATTTTCCCCGAGGCTTCTGCAATAAGTGGGAGGATTTCTTCTTTTTTTATTACATCTATTTTGTTAATGGCAAGAATTGTCGGTATTTTTTTGTCATTAAGTTCATTTATTATTTTGTCTTCCGGTATTCCAAACCCCTTTTCAGCATCAACAACGAAAATTGTTGCATCAACATCACCAATTGCCCGCATTGCCGTATCATTCATATAATCTCCAAGCTTAGAGCCCGAGCGGTGAACACCGGGCGTATCCACGAATACAAGCTGATACTGCTCCTTGTTTAATATTGCAAGAATTTTGTTCCTTGTTGTTTGAGGTTTTTTGGATATTATAGATATTTTCTCGCCTGTTATTTTATTAATAATTGTTGATTTTCCTGCATTTGGTCTTCCTACAACTGCAATAAAAGCAGATTTAAATTCTTCGTTCATTTATCTTACCAATCCTATTTTCTTTAATATATATTCTTCTTTTTGCCGCATTATAATCCTGTCTTCCTCATCTTCATGGTCATAACCAAAAAGATGCAGCATGGAATGTACCGTTAAAAACGATATTTCTCTCTCGAGACTGTGTCCGTATTCCTTTGCCTGCCTCATAGCTGTTTCAGCAGATATCACTATATCCCCGAGGGGACATATTTCATTTTCAAATACTTTTTCTGCCAAAATTCCCTCTTTCTCATATTCGAGCATTGGAAATGACAATACATCGGTAGCAGAGTCTATACCACGATGCTCAAGGTTTATGGAATGAATACCCTCATCGTCCGTTATAACAACGGAAACTTCAAAATCTGCCGAAAAGGGCATTTCTGATATAACTTCATTTATTGCTGCTCTTATTAATTTTTCATGTTCACTGCTAAATTCCATTTTTGACTGTTCATTTGATATTATTATATTCACTCTTGCTTTTCCTTCTTTTCGGGATATTTTATTCTTGAATGGAAATAACCGCCAAAAACCTTTTTAAAAGCACCTTTTACAGCATCTATTTCCGCAAATGTCAACGGGCTTAAAGTTAACTGGTCATCAGAAAGCTTACTGTTTATTATCTTGTTTATCATTTCTGATATAGCAACCTCATTTTTTTCGTCAAGCGACCTTACTGCCGCTTCAACAGAGTCCGCCAGCATTACTATCGCTTCTTCACGGCTTTTGGGTCTGGGACCTTTATAGGTATATAACAGCTCATCAACATTCTCTTTTTCCTCCTTAGCCCTATAATAGAAATAAGCGGCTTTTGTCGTGCCGTGATGTGATGCTATCATATTTTTAATAACTTTGGGCAGCTTGTAAACATCTGCAAGCTGCAATCCTTTTTGAACGTGTGATATGATAATCTCAGCACTTGTTTCGGGGCTTAAATTATCATGATGATTCTCAACATACTGATTTTCGGCAAACATTTCCGGGCTTGATAGCTTTCCAATGTCATGATAATATGCGCCCACCCTTGCAAGCAGGTAATCCCCTCCTATAGCTTCGCAAGCCGCCTCGGCAAGATTACCGACCATCAAGCTGTGGTGGTATGTTCCCGGTGCCTCCACTATAAGCTTTTTAAGCAGCGGTTGATTTGAATTTGAAAGCTCGGTAAGCCTATAAGGAGTGACAATATCAAAAATAGTTTCCCACAAAGGCAGCGTTCCTATTACAAGCACTGAGGCAGTAAGCCCACTGAGCATTCCATATAAGCTCCTGTATAAAACATTTCTCATTTCAATTCCTTCGGCTATTCCCATAACAAAGTAAATGCCGGCATTTACTGCGCAGAAAACCAATGAGGAAATTGCAAGGTTTTTTCTCATGCCGGACTTGGAAAACAAGAATGCACCAATAAATCCGCTAAACAATATTGTTGCAATGTAAAAAGAATTTCCTTTTAACCCGATGCTTATCAAAACAGCTATCAGTATATTGACTATTATAGAAAACTTTACATTTATTAATACTGCTAAAAGCACACAGGCAACTGTTACGGGAATCATATAAATGTCTACCAAATCACTTTTATTCACGTACAGCATCAGAATAGTAAGTGCACAAATAACAGCCACCATGACACCGGTGTTTAGTGAAAAGATATTATCTTTATTGTTATGCTTCATGTATAATTGAACTATAATAAAGCAAAAGAATATGAGTGCAAGAACGCCTAAACTTTGGACAAACTTTGTTCCTATACTGCCTCTGATAAGCCCTAAGTCAGACAAAACCGAATATTGTGCCTCGGTTATAATCTCACCTCTTCTAATGATTATCTGATTAGGCTTATATGTAACATCAGCAACAGCATTTCTCACTCTTTGTCTTTCTGCTTTTGTTTTTTCTTCGCTGAAAGCTTTATTTATATCAAGAGTGCTTGAAAGTATTTCTGCAGCCGCTTTTTCTGCGTTTGCGTTATAAAACCGTTCACGAAGAAGGCCTTTTGCATATTCAAGGCTTTCATTTACATTAAGCACTCCTTTTGTCAGAACTTCATGTAAAACCTCTGTGACACTTGTCCGAAATTGCTGAAAATCCTCTTTGCTCAATCCCATACAATATGGGCTTACCGGTTCTGTAATGTTTTCTCCTGTTTCCTTTTGTTCAGATATTTTAATAAACAATGAAGCGAGTTCACTCTGGCTCCTTTGGGTAATATCATTATCAAATACATATTGCGGTTCTACTGCCTCCTCTGCTTCCGATTTTTGTTTTTCTGTTGTAAACTTGTCCACTACGCTCCTTGATGCATAGATATCCATGGGGCATGTACCACCCACAGAAATATCGAATGTCACCGGATGAACACCTTGGAAAAGTGATATTGAAATAAGCGTATAACACAAAGCAATAATAAGCTGTTTGTATACCTTTTTCATAAGATATCGCCTCTTTCTAATTAATGCAAAAACCGTTAACCGGGTTTATTTGCGCAGTTTGTCCTTTTTTTGCTCGGCTTTCTCATAAGCATTTATAATCCTCTGAACAAGAGGATGCCTTACAACGTCTTTTGATGTCAGATAAACAAAATCAAGACCTTCAATATTTTTTAAAATTCTGGCGGCTTCCTTAAGCCCTGAACGTTTACCGTCAGGCAAATCTATCTGAGTTATATCGCCTGTAATGATAGCCTTAGACGCAAAACCAATTCTTGTCAAAAACATTTTCATTTGTTCCGGAGTTGTATTCTGCGCTTCATCAAGAATTATAAAAGCATCGTCAAGCGTTCTTCCACGCATATATGCAAGCGGTGCAACCTCAATTGCTCCCTTTTCAAGGTATTTCTGGTAACTTTCAACTCCAAGCATATCGCCAAGGGCATCATATAGCGGTCTTAAATAAGGGTCAACTTTATTCTGAAGGTCACCCGGCAGAAAACCTAACTTTTCACCGGCTTCAACAGCAGGCCTTGTAAGAATTATTTTGCTTACCTGTTTTTTTCTGAACGCATCCACGGCAAGAGCTACTGCAAGATACGTTTTGCCAGTTCCCGCAGGCCCAATGCCAAAGGAAATGATATTATTTTTAATACTTTCAACATACGTTTTCTGACCCATTGTTTTAGCCTTAAGCGGCCTTCCCGATGCAGTTATACAAACATAATTATCGCTCAAAGCTGAAGCGTCATAGCTTATACCGTCCTGTACCATAGTTAAAGCGTAACGAACATCCTGTTCTGTCAAACTTCCCTCTTGTTCAGTTGCAATTTCAAGGTTTTTAAGAACATCCATAGCCATTGCGGCATTTTCTTCTGTTCCGATTACCTTGACAACATCATCTCGTGTAATAAGCTGAACAGTAAGCTCAGTTTCTATTATTTTTAAATTCTTGTCAAATTCGCCGTAAAGCGATGCTGCACTTCTCATATGATGCAGTTTGTAAGTTTTCTCTGTCAAATTAGCCTCCCATATAAATTTCAGACATAACTCCAATCTGTTCCCTGCATTTAACAGTACAGCGAATTTTAATTTTGTCCTCATTTATTTCATATGTATAGTTTTTATCAATTATCTCAGTATCATTCATAAAAGAGCTTTCTATTTTTTTGTAAAGCTTTGCGCTGTAATAATTTACGGCTTCTTCTTCGGAAAGCGGTTCGGTAAGCGTCCTTGTTTCATCACACTGCGACGAAATGTAAACCACCGGAAGGTAAAAATCGCCCCAAAGCTTTAAATTAAATTCTTTTCTTGTTTCTTCGTATTCCGGATATGAAATTTTACCAAACGGGTAAACTGTAAGTTCTTTGCCGCCAATTGAAAAAATATGTCTTTTCTCTGTTTCGCCTGTTTTTTCAGTGACGGTTTTTTTCATTGGAAATTCATCGGTTTGCTCATACCATGTAAAGGCGAAGATTTCTGCTTGTGAATGTAAAAATCTGGTGCCAAAGGGCTTGCTGTCAGCTGTTCCCGAAACAAGCAAATCACCTTTTTTTACAACATCTCCCTCACCTTTTTGCGCCACGCCATATTTCACTATTGCCTTATCAATAACCCCATCCACAGACGCAATTATATTGCACGGTTTATCCGCTTCAACTATCGGCGGTTTATCGCTTCTTTCTTTAACCTCTACCAAAGCACGGGTACCACGAATGTCCACGTGAATCCAGGCAAGCTCCGCAATACTAAGCATCATTTTTTGCTTTATTTCAAAGGAACTGTGATTGTATTTTATCACACCAACATAAATACCGCAAGACTTTAGTTCATTAATTATTACGTTTTTGTCAATTTTTTCTAATCCTGTGACCTCAACCGACCAAATGAATGAGGTTAAAAAGCATAAAATCAGTATAAAAGTCAAAATTCCGACAAAAAAAGCTTTTCTGCGTCTGTGTTTATGAATATACAATGAAAGACCGCGCTTTTCTATTATTCTGATTTTAACATGTGTTTTTCTCACAGCCGAGCGTATTCGTTTGAAGCCGGCAACACGAATTTTCATCCTGACGGTGTCAGGGCTTATACGTTTAACAGCCCATATACATATATTATTTTTAACGAGAAGATTTATAAACCTCTCGCCAAAGCCACCGACAGCTTCTATTATCAGATATCCTCTTAAAAAGTTTACAAGCGTGAAAATCATTTTATATCAAACCCCACTACTCTGCCCTCAATATGAATTTCCTCATCGGTAATTGATTTTATTACAAGATTACTGCCAAAGATTTTAACAATTCCTGAAGACGTGTTAGCACTTATCAATTCTTCCGTATATTCAACAATACCCTTATGGTTTTGTATTGTTGCCTCACACTCCGGAAGAACAGTTATTTTGGGAATACCGAGGATAATTTCAGGAGGAAGATCCAAAGCATTTACTACTGTCGATACCTTTTTATTCTTTTTGCCCATACAGTAACCACCTCAATAAATTGTATTCAAAAAAAGTATTTTAAGTACTTA
>CAZUVQ010000002.1:0-19464 GCA_964623915.1 uncultured Oscillospiraceae bacterium | reverse complement strand
TATCATTGTCTTATAATAGAATATTCTGAGGTGATAACTAAAAAAAACTCTTATCATTTTTATCCCCGTGATAAGAGTCTTTTTACTAATATTGTGCCGAGGCGGGGCGGCAGACTGGAGATTTTTATGAAATACATGAAATACATATTTACAATTGCAGCATCATTGTTTGCTCTTTTAATTGCTCTGTTTCCAGAGGAAGCCGCAAGTGGTGCCGGTGAAGCACTTTTACTTTGCGGCAATTCCCTTATTCCTTCACTTTTTCCATATATGGTATGTGCAAATCTTTTGACCTCTTATGGAGTTGCTGATATTCTGTCGAGACGACTAAACAAAGTTATGCGACCTATTTTCGGTGTAGGAGGCGCAGGCGCACTGCCCCTTGTTATGGGGCTTATCAGCGGTTATCCGTGCGGATGCGCTACAGTTTGCTCACTTTATGACAGCAAAACAATTTCCAAAAAAGATGCTATTCGCCTTAGTGCATTTACAAATAACAGTGGACCTTTATTTATTATCGGTGCTGTCGGTGTAGGGATTTTTAACAGCCGTGAAGCCGGCGACATTATTTATATGGTGCATGTTCTATCAGCAATTTCGTGCGGAATAATATTCGGATTGTTTGGAAGAGAAAAAGAAAAAACAGCTATAAATACATATATTGAGCGTGAAACTCCGTCAGGAGCTGTATACCATGCCGTTATATCCGTATTGACACTGTGCGGTTACGTTGTAATATTTTCTGTGGCACTTGCGATACTTAAAAAAATTCAGATAATTGGTTTATTATGTAAACTATTGATAAGCTTAGGGTTATCCTATTCGTCTGCCGATTTATTATCAACAGGAATTTTTGAAATAACTAGTAGCATTTTCAGCTCAAAATCAGTAAATATTCCTCTTGTTTCAGCAGTTATATCCTTTGGCGGATTATCGGTTTTAATGCAGACAAGGTCAATTCTTCAAAAAAGCGGTCTGCCCGTACTACCGTACTTTTTCGGAAAGATAATTTGCAGCATCCTTGCATACATTTATGCCACAATATATTTAAAGTTTTATCCAATTGAAGTAACAGTTTTTTCTGATATTGTCAAGAATAAAATTATCAGTTTTTCCTGCTATACGGCAGCAGTACTATGGTCATTTGTGCTTTTTGCGGCATTTACGCAATATCTTCACACAAAAAAATATGAGGTCAGAATTAAAAAAAGCAAAAAAAAGGACGCTTAAGCGTCCTTTTTACAGAAGTTAAATTATCTTATTTAACTTCAACTTTGGCTCCAACTTCTTCCAACTTTGTTTTGAGAGCTTCAGCATCATCTTTGCTGATACCTTCTTTGATTGCCTTGGGAGCAGCTTCAACAAGGTCTTTAGCTTCTTTAAGACCGAGGCCTGTGATTTCACGAACAACCTTTATAACCTTAATCTTTTCTGCACCAACTTCTGCTAAAATAACATCAAATTCTGTCTTTTCAGCAACTGCTTCTGTAGCGCCTGCTGCTGCAACTGCAACGGGTGCAGCTGCACTTACGCCGAATTCTTCTTCCATCATCTTAACGAGTTCGGCAACTTCTAATAACTTTAATTCTTTAATTTCATCAATAATTCCCTGTAAATTTGCCATTGTTATAAACCTCCTATTAAAATATAATTGTTTTGAATTTTATTCGGCATCTGTAGCCGGTGCTTCTGCGCTTACTTCTTCTACTACGGCAGGAGCTTCCTCTGAATTCTTGTTTGCTGTTAATTCAGCGAGTTCAACGCCACCGTCAACAATTGCCTGCAATGTGCGGACAAGTTTTGATGCAGGAGCATTAAGACTGCTGAGAATTGTAGCAAGCAGAACATCTCTTGACGGCGTGTCAGCAAGCCTCTTAATTTCATCAAGAGACAATACCTTTCCGTCCATAAAACCTGCTTTGATTTCAAGCTTGTCATTCTTCTTTGCAAAATCGGTCAAAACCTTTGCGGGGGCAACCGGATCTTCATTGCTAAGAGCAAGGGATGTGGGGCCGTTTAATATAGGATCCAACTCATCAAACCCGACCTCTTTAATAGCAAAACGGCAAAGAGTGTTCTTAATTACCTTGTACTCAACACCTGCTTCTCTGAGTTTTTTACGAAGATCAGTGTCCTGTGCAACTGACAGACCGCAATAATCTACAAATATACCTGTTGCAGCATTTTTGAGCTTTTCTGTCAAATCAGCAACTATCTGTTGCTTTTCCAATAAAACCTTTTCGCTTGGCATAAGTGTTACACCTCCTTAAATGAAAAAAGTTCTCTGCCCACAGACAGAGAACTTAATATATTAATATACTAAAAATTCTCCTCGGCAGGATTTATATTTATACCTGCTGTCTGCGGATGATTACATATAATATCATAAAAACATTATTATGTCAAGTTAAAATTATTCGCTAACCTTACCAGTATTTAATTTGATGCCGGGACCCATAGTTGAAGCAACGGCAACGCTTTTAAGATACTGACCTTTTGCTGCAGAAGGTTTAGCCTTGATTATAGCACTCATCAAGGTTTTAAAGTTTTCTGTAAGCTTTTCTTTACCGAAGGAAACCTTTCCAACGGGGCAGTGAATAATATTTGTTTTATCAAGGCGGTATTCAATTTTACCTGCTTTGATATCTGTGATGGCGCGTGTTACATCCATTGTAACAGTACCTGCTTTGGGGTTAGGCATTAAACCCTTAGGGCCTAATACACGGCCGATACGACCTACAACGCCCATCATGTCAGGTGTTGCAACTATAACGTCAAACTCAAACCAATTTTCTGTCTGAATTTTCTGTACTAAATCTTCAGCACCGACAAAATCAGCACCTGCAGCTTCGGCTTCAGTAGCCTTTTCGCCCTTGGCAAAAACAAGAACCCTTACGGTTTTGCCTGTACCATGAGGTAATACTACGGCACCTCTGACCTGCTGGTCAGCATGTCTCGAGTCAACACCGAGCCTTATATGAGCTTCAACAGTTTCGTCAAATTTTGCTTTTGAAGCATTTACTAAAATTTCGAATGCTTCGGCTGCATCATAAAGACGGGAATTATCTATGAGTTTTGCACTCTCGATATAATTCTTTCCTCTTTTCAAACTAATAACCTCCTTGTGGTCAACGGGTATAACCCTCCCACTATTTTCGATTAATCTTCTATTGTGATACCCATACTTCTTGCAGTACCGGCAACCATACTCATTGCGGATTCAATACTTGCCGCATTGAGATCGGGCATTTTTAGCTCTGCGATTTCACGGAGCTGATCACGTGTGACTTTAGCTACCTTTGTTTTGTTAGGAATGCCTGAGCCACTTTCAATTTTACAGGCTTTTTTGAGCAATACTGCTGCAGGCGGAGTCTTCGTAATAAACGAGAAAGACCTGTCTGAATAAACAGTGATAACTACCGGAATTATAAGACCTGCATCCTTAGCTGTTCTTTCATTGAATTCCTTTGTAAACTGTACGATATTGACACCGTACTGACCGAGAGCAGGACCAACCGGAGGAGCCGGAGTAGCCTTTCCCGCAGGAATTTGAAGTTTTATATAACCTGTGATTTTCTGTGCCATAGTTGTTACACCTCCTTGCCAATATTGTGGTAAATGGCGAGCTTTACGCTCTCCCACTGCCTGTTAACCAATAACAGACCTATAACAAGCCCATAAAGGCTTATTAAGCTAATGCTTCTACCTGATGAAAATCTAATTCAACCGGTGTTTCCCTTCCGAACATGTTAACGCAGACACGAAGCTTTTTCTTCTCCATGTTAATTTCCTCAACTGCTCCGATAAAGCTTTCAAGAGGACCGTTTGTTATGCGGACATTGTCACCGACCTGAAAATCAATCTTAACAACGCGCTCTTCCACTCCCATGGAATCAACATCTGCATCGCTCAGAGGAACAGGCTTTGAACCGGGACCGACAAAACCCGTAACACCCCTTGTATTCCTGACTACATACCAGCTTTCATCATTCATAACCATTTTAATGAAAACATAGCTGGGGTATATTTTACGTGTTACAATTTTTTGTTCATCGCCCTTTTGTTCAATAACATCTTCCATTGGAACCTTTATATCAAGTATCATGTTTTCGATACCGCGATTCTCAACAGTTTTTTCTATATTCGCTTTTACTTTGTTTTCATATCCGGAGTACGTATGAACTACATACCATTTTGCGTTTTCAGCCATAAGCGTAAGGAACTAATGTTCCCGTCCTCCTTTACCAGATATTATCTGCATTTACTGTGCAATAGCTTCCGGTGCGTTACCTGCAACGTCACCTACAAGCGAAGAAAGACCAAGCCCGAATACAGCATCAAGAATCCATATAGCAATACCTATTATAATTATGCAGACTATTACAACGCCGGTATTGTTAATTACCTGCTTGCGGCCAGGCCAAGTAACCTTTTTAAGCTCTGCAATAACAGCTTTAAAAAACTTGACTATGCCGGCAAAAAAATTACCTATTGTTTTCAATACAATCACCCTTCTTTAATAAAAAACTATTTTGTTTCCCTATGGAGAGTGTGTTTTCTGCAAAATTTGCAATATTTTTTAAGTTCAAGACGTTCAGGGCTATTTTTTTTGCTTTTCATAGTATTATAATTACGCTGTTTACATTCTGAACAGGCCAATGTAATCCTTACTCTCATCTATGACACCTCCTAAAATTTACACACAAAAAAAAGACTTCTTTGAGAAGTAGTGTAGTTATAATACCATATCCCCTAAAAAAAGTCAATCTTTTTTTAAAAATTTTTTATTTTTTTTACTATATATGTTATACCAAAACTGAGAACTATATCATAAATTATGAAAACAATGGCACCGCCTGCAAAAATCAGCCAAATAAAACTGTAATCAGGCAATGGAAACACAAAAATTGCCACTGCAAATGAAAGCAAATAAAAGGCAATCTTCAGCACCCATTCCACAAAGAAATTCCGAAGCTTTTCAAGATAGCCTTTTAAAAGAGTATAAAAACCTAAAACCAAAAACGCCGCCCAAATGGTTTTGTCCGGAACAACTAAAAAAGCAACGGATGATGATGCAACCCACATCGCAAGCCCAGTTAATCTTCCGCATTTTATTACACAAATTGGAATAAAAATTGTTGCTAAGCAAGTAAAAAAGATTTTATTTGTGACAAAAATATTTATAAGCAGCAGACAAACAACCGAAAGAGCGGCACATATACCACCAAAACTGATTTTTTTAGCCATATTCTACTCCTTTTTAGCAACAGGAAATCAAATCTCCACCCAAACATTCACAACAGCAGTCCGCACAAAATAGTGAGGTACAAATATCGCAGGACGAGCAACCGCCCTGATTAACAGTTACGTTTCTGTACTGTGAGTTCTGGTTCCCCACATTGTCCCTTGCGGCACGATACTCCTGATTGCCCGGCTCATAATCAACTGCCATATTAAGGTGGTTAATTCCCTGATTATATAAACCCTTGCGAAGACATATCACACCCATAAGATAATGATATTCGCCACTGTTTTGGTTTTTTGACTGCAAGAGATTAAAAGCCTCATCAACTCTCCCCTGATTCAACAAAGAGCGAACATCTGAAAATTGCGTGCCGCTATGTGTGCCTGTGTATGAAGAAGAACCGGACGAATTGTAACTGCTTCCTTTTTTATTTACAAGCATATCATACGCTTCATTTATCTGTTTGAGCTTTTCTTCTGCAAGGTCATTCAAAGGATTATTTGCGTATTTATCGGGATGATACTTTTTAACGAGCCCATGATATGCTTTTTTAATAGTTGCCTCATCTGCATCTTCCGGCACACCGAGAACTTTATATGGATTCATTTGTTTTTTCCTTTCGTTTAAATATCTCGTATTGTCTTGATGAAAGACCATAGTATATGATGTTATCAAGAATGGGTTTATTCGCCTTTATATCGAGCAGCTCATAAGATAAAGCTAACTGTGAAAGCGTAAACGTCATATGCTTATATGATTTATCTGCGGCTTCCTCACTATCCGCAAAATTTAACACCAGCGGATTGTAATTACCAAGCTTTTTATCCTTTTCAAAATCATCAACAGCATCCATAAGATAAATCCATCTTCCAAGGTTTTTACCTATTTCCCGTAACTGGCGTATATTCTCATCGTCTATATATGAAGGCGAAAGACATAATGCAAGCATTTCACCTGATACCGCCGCAGGCAAATCAATATCAGTGCAATTATTATTTTCAAGCTCTGAAAGCTTTCTGATTTTGCAGCCGATTTTTTCAGAAAGATTTGGAAATTCATCTGATACTTTTCGTTTTGCCCTATAAAACAGAGCCATTCCCACAAGAGCTTTTAAGCTTTTATTATCACGCCAATCATCATAAAAATTAAAATATGCAAGCAATGCCCAAACAGATGCGGCATAATCAATGCTTTTTGAAACTAAATACTGTCTTTTTTTAAAGGGATTTGCAAGACATCTTCTTTTTTCAATTTTTATTTCTTCACCGGTAACTGACATCAGCACAAGTGCAGCAAATGCCGCATCGTACGAAAGCCCGAGTTTAGCTGATTGTGAGAGCTTTCTTCCGCAGGCTGTGCACACACCGCAGTATACGGCACGATACGCTGCATAATCTTTAAATTTTAATTCGTCCTTCAATACAGTTACATATCCGAACAATATACCACCCTTTAGTATAACAAAATGAAATAAATTTTTCTATTTACGAGATAAATAAACACCTGTAAATTATATTAATTATATTATTATACTATATTTATTGGGAAAAAGCAATACATTTTATAGCAATTTTCAATTGACAAACTCTGTGATGTTTGGTATTATTACTTGTGTGTCAAATTATACTATATGAAGGGAATGATTAACTAATGAAATACACAGGAGTAGTATCCAGAGGAATCATCACACCTATTTTTAAAGAAGGTGATGACCTTGTATCATTAGTTTGCGAAAGCATTTTAAATGCTTCTGATAAAGAGAATTTCGAGCTGCATGACGGAGATGTTGTTGCAGTTACAGAGGCTGTTCTGGGACGTACTCAGGGCAATTATGCAACATGCGAACAGATTGCAACTGACGTTTTAAACAAATTTGGCGGCAAAACTATGGGTATAGTATTCCCCATTTTAAGCCGAAACCGCTTTTCCATGATTTTAAAGGGAATTGCTGCTGCGGCAGGCGAAAAACTATACATTCAGCTTTCATACCCTTCGGATGAAGTCGGAAACGCATTTTTATCACTTGATACCATTGACGAAAAGGGGATTGACATCTACCATGACAGCTTTGATGAAGCTGCTTTCCGTACAGTTTTCGGAAAAGATACAGTTCACCAATTTACAGGTGTTGATTATATTGATTATTATAAAAGTTTCGGTGATAATATTGAAATTGTGTTCTCAAATGACCCGAAATATATTTTAAATTTCACAAAAAACGTATTAAACTGTGATATTCACACCAGAAAACGTACCAAGAATATTTTGAAAAAGGCCGGTGCAGAAAAGGTTTTCAGCCTTGACGATATTCTCACTCAAAGTGTTGACGGCAGCGGCTATAATGCTGATTACGGTCTACTGGGCTCTAATAAAGCAACCGACAATAAAGTCAAGCTCTTCCCACGTGATTGTGACGCTTTTGTGAGTGAGCTTTATGCTGCACTAAATAAAGCTACGGGCAAGAATATTGAAGTTATGATTTACGGTGATGGCTGTTTTAAGGACCCTGTCGGCGGTATCTGGGAATTTGCTGACCCTGTTGCCTCCCCTGCTTATACACCTCGCCTTTGCGGTACTCCAAATGAAATCAAAATGAAATACTTTGCTGATAACGAGTTTGCTGATTTGAGCGGAGATGCCCTTGCCGAAGCTATGAAAGCAAAAATCCGCGAAAAAGATTCAAACCTTTTTGGCAACATGCAATCTGAGGGTACGACTCCCCGTCGCATAACAGATTTGCTTGCAAGCCTTTGCGACCTTACCTCAGGCAGCGGAGACAGAGGAACTCCTGTTGTTATAGTTCAGGGTTATTTCACAAACTTTGCATCAGAATAAACGCTTATAAATAAAATGCACTAAAATGTATTCAATTACAGGGAATACATGAAAAATTCAGGGGTTTTCGGAATGCATAACCTTCCGTGCCATTACTTACATTTGCAATTCGATTTGTGGCAAGTTATAATGATATTGTTCCCCGGAGTGGTTTGGAACAAATCTATAAAGGAGGTATTATAATATGTGCTTTACTAACTTTTATAATTTCTTATGCCAGTACCTCGGCAATTTCTGCAAGTAATTTAAAAAGCTGTGAAAAAGTCACTCTTCGGAGTGGCTTTTTTGTTGACTAAAATAATATATTTTGATACAATAGAAAAAAGTATACCAATACAAAATAGGGGGTAATCCTGTGCGAATGACAGATGTTATCAAAAAGAAAAGAGACGGCGGTATTCTTTCAAGGGAAGAAATCCGCTTTTTTATATGCGGCATTGTGTCAGGAGAAATACCCGACTATCAGACAAGTGCCCTTTTAATGGCTATATATTTTAAAGGAATGAATGAAGAAGAAACAGTTAATCTTACACTTGAAATGGCGCAAAGCGGTGATATGGTTGATTTATCTGAAGTAAATGGTATTACATGCGACAAGCACAGCACGGGCGGTGTTGGAGATAAGACGACACTGATTATAGCTCCCATTGTTGCATCCTTCGGCGGAAGAATTGCAAAAATGAGCGGCAGAGGGCTCGGTCACACAGGCGGTACTATTGACAAGCTTGAATCTATTCCCGGCTTTAAGACAACACTAACGCCCAAAGAATTTATAAAGTGTGTAAACAAAACAGGGCTTTGCATTATCGGGCAGTCAGGAAACCTTGCCCCTGCCGATAAGATTTTGTATGCCCTTCGTGATGTGACAGCAACTGTTGACAGTATTCCGCTTATTGCCTCAAGCATTATGAGCAAAAAGCTTGCGGCAGGTTCTTCGGGAATCGTGCTTGATGTTAAATATGGCAGCGGTTCTTTTATGAAAACAAAAACTGAAAGTGAAAACCTTGCCCGTAAAATGGTTAATATAGGAAATTCTGCAGGAAGGCACACATCAGCCCTTATCACCAATATGGATATCCCGTTAGGGAGGGCTATCGGAAACTCTCTTGAAGTTGCTGAGGCAATATCAATTCTTCGTGGGCAAGGCCCTGAAGATTTATGGGTGGTTTGCCGTGAAATTGCAGCAAACATGCTTATGTATGTAACGGGCAAAACACGTGAAGACTGTCTTGTTATGGCTGACAGGGCAAGGCGTGACGGTACAGCTCTAAATAAGCTTCGTGAGATGGTTGCATTTCAGGGCGGAAATACTGCCGTAATAGATGACACATCTCTTTTACCAAAATCAAAATACTCATTTGATGTTTTATCGGAACTTGCCGGTTATATTGAAAAAATGGACACAGAAAAAATCGGTCGTGCCGCTGTTTGCCTTGGTGCAGGGCGTGAGAAAAAAGGCGATCCCATTGATATGGGCGCCGGAATAATTTTGCACAGCAAAACAGGCTCATCCGTAGTTTATGGCGAAAAAATCGCCACTTTATTTTCAGACCGTGCGGACTGCTTAAATAGCGCTTCAAAAGCATTTTACGAAGCCATAACAATAGGCGGCAAGCCGGAAATCGAAAATTCTATTTACAAGGTAATAAGGTAAATTACCCCTGAGTTAAATATAACGCTTTTTCAATTAATTTTACAATATCCTTTGTCTTTAAAAACTTGCCGTAAGACATAACTTTTCCGTCTATAACAAGCGCAGGGGTTGACATTACACCGTATTTTGCAATTTCAACTGCATCACCTATATTTTCGACATCTATATCAAGCCCCATTTCCGCCACAGCTTGTTTGGTGTTTTCAAATGTTTCAAGGCTTTTTTTACAGCAAGCCCCCAAAACTATGATTTTCATAACAATTCACCTCTCCAATTATTCTTTTAAAAACCTAAATAGAACATATAAAACGCAATTAATAATATAGCTAAACCCAAAATATATTTAAAAGCAGTTGCAAACACTTTGTATTTACCGCTTTGCGTAAGTTTTTTTACAAATCCAATAGATGTACCTGCAATTAAAATAAGAAAGCTATGCCCTACGGAATAGAGCAGCAAAAGCAAAACTCCCCACGCAACGTTACCGCTCCTCGCAACTAATCCCAACAAAACAATAAGCACAGGGGTTGCGCAGGGCGACGAAAAAATTCCGCCCAAAACACCTGCTATAAAAGCTCCCACATATCCCCTTTTATTGTTTTTGGATATGAGATATGTTGACGGTATGAAATTATACAGTTCAAATGTCTGCAGCGCCATAAGTACCATGAGAACACCCAGTGCAATATACCACCATTTTGATGATGTTCCCATAAGCATACCTAATAGTGATGCCACAGTACCTAAAGCTGTAAATGTTACTGCCGAACCCACTGCAAATACGAGTGATAACATGAAAGCTTTTTTTGTGTTGTTGCTACCCATTCCCCCTACATATCCAATTACAAGCGGTATGCCGGATAGAGCACATGGCGTTAAAGAAGTCAGTACCCCTGCTGCAAGTGCTAAAAGCGGTGCGAAGTACATATTTTGTTTTATGAGCAAAGACAGGGTTTTTAGCAAGTCATTTATCATGCTCAGTTACCGTCCATTTCCCTTAAAACTTCCATGATTTGTTCCTCAGTCATTCCTCCCTGATGTGCAGTATAAATATGCTCTTGTGTGCCTTTTGTGTTATACATATTCATTTGCATTTTTTCAGGGTCAGCCGGAACATACGGTTTCCCTTCCCTATCAAAGAAAAACTGCGTGGGTACTACTTCAACAGGAAAATCAGCCGCTGCATTCTGGTGCTTCCATACATCAACGAATTTTATTATAACCTTGCCCCGCAATTCTTTATTTAGTTTTATTAGAACCGGCTCCATTTGTTTGCAAGGTGCGCAGGCATCTGCCCCAAAGTCAATAATAATAGGCAAGCCGTATGTCTTTAATTTTTCAAGGTCAATTTTTGTTGTTACCAAATCAAAATCAGGATTTCCTTCTGTTGATACTTCATTATCAACTGTGCCCTTATCCTTTACTTCCGGAATATCTTGTTGAATATCTTGATCGGTTTTCACATTTTTAGATATCCAGATACCTACTATTATTGCAATAATGATTATTGGAACGATTACTTTTGTTGCTGCTTTATTCTTTGGCATACTTTTTTATCCTCTCTTATATTAATAAATTCTGAAATACATTGAAAAAATAACCGACAATTATTATTCCAACCGTGCAGATTGCAATGAATAAGGCAAGAAGTTTCGGTTTTACTGCCTTTTTTAGCATTATTATTGACGGCAGGGATAGTGTTGTTACTCCAATCATAAACGATAAAATTGTTCCAAGCTGTGCGCCTTTTGAAAGTAATGCCTCTGCTATGGGTATGGTACCGAATATATCTGCATACATTGGTATGCCAATTATAGTTGCCAATACCACACCAAACGGGTTTTTACTGCCAAGCACGGATGCTACCCAATCGGAAGGAATCCAGTTATGGATAAATGCACCTATGGCCACTCCTATCAGTATATACCAAATTACCTTTTTAAATGTCATCAGCATCTGCTCAAAAGCATATACGCGCCTGTCTTTTTTAGTCAGCTCGGGTGACTCTATATCTACACTCCCGGCACTTAATATAAAACTTTCAACATATTTTTCCATATGCAGCTTCTCGATTATTGTACCTCCGGTAACTGCTAAGACAAGACCTAATAATACATAAATAATAGCAACCTTTGCCCCAAAAATGCTCATAAGCAAAAGAAGTGAGCCAAGATCTACCATGGGTGATGATATAAGGAAGGAAAATGTGACACCTAATGGAAGGCCTGCCGATGTAAAACCTATAAATAGCGGTATTGATGAACAGGAGCAAAACGGCGTAACCGTTCCTAAAAGCGCTGACACACAATTTGCAAAAACTCCTTTAAATCGACCGAGTATTTTTTTGCTTCGTTCAGGCGGAAAATAGCTTTGAATATAACTAATAATAAAAATCAGCACACAAAGCAAAACCGATATTTTTATGACATCATACAAAAAAAACTGGAGACTGCGGACCAAGCGGTCGCCTGTATTAAAGCCCAACATGGATAATCCTAAACCCAATAATCTGTCAAGCCACCTCATCCCCAATATTTCGTTTTGAAATACATCCCAAATTGAATTTAATATATTCATATATTAGCTCCCTTCATTTTTTTTGGTTGTTATCTCTTCTAATAGTATTTTAGCATTTTGAATTCCTTTATTTGATAAAGAATAATGAGTCCACTTACCGTCTTTACGAGCAGACACTATGCCACTATCTACTAATATCTTCATATGATGAGATAACGTTGATTGAACTATCTTCAACCGTTCTAATATTACACACGCACATTTTTCACCATCTTGTAGCATTTCAAGAATCATTAAACGATTTTTGTCGCAAAAAGCTTTGAATACCTTGGCATTTTCTTCGTAATTTGTAATATTCTTCACCCCCATATCTATATTATTCGATATGACCTATTATATGATAAAAATTAAAAAATGTCAATAAAAATATCTTGATATTTAATAAAATCTGGTATATATTTAAAATACAGCAATATAATTTATAAATAAAAATGTTTTTCTCGGAAAATACTTTTCAACATATAGAAAAGAGGGGGAATATCATGTTTTTATTGACTGAAGTTGAGAGCAGGTCAAAAGATTTATCATATTATGACGATGAAATGCACGTTTGCAAACGCTGTGGAAAGGAATGCAATTATGAATTTGTGTTTTCTTATGATGTGTTTAAAATTTTTCTTCTTCCTGTTTTCAAATTGAATAAAAAATATTATGCAAAATCTTCGTGCTGTGAAACATATTTTGTAATTTCGAAAGCGGTTGGAAAATTTATTAACAAGGGCAAACTGACGATAATGAGAGACTTGGATATTCAGTACAACGAAGAATCTGACTTTTACAAGCACTGCAGTTTTTGCGATTATGAAAGCCCTCATCAATATAGTTTTTGCCCGAGATGCGGACGTAAATATCAATAGTATAAATTTTAGTCGTAAAAAAGTGTTCTTTGAACACTTTTTTTATTTGCTTGGATTACCATAAATATAATGCGCATTTATGCTTGAACGTATATACTTCATGTATAATAATAAATTATTTTTTTCTTCCCTAAAAGGGTTGACATGTTTAAACTCTGAGGCTATAATAGTACAAAACTGAATAAGAAACACAGTCGGAAAAGTTCAGGAGGTATTGTAATGAATACTAAAACTGTACTGACAAATAAAAAAATACCAAAAAATGCAGAGGATTTAATATCACCTTTGCTTTTAGGTGAAAACAATCTTTTTTCTATCGTCGGAGACCTTAATCTTAATGCAAAATATGACGAAACATGTCTTGTGTTTACAGAGACAAGATTTATGGTTTATGATAAAACTCTGGAAGGTGACCTATGCATTTTTAATTACAGCGATATTTGTGATGTTTTTATAAAACGAATGTACGGAAATGCTTGCCTTTTTATCATCGTCAACGATAAAAAACAGATGGTGTTTCGCTTTACATATGCAACTGCTGCCCTTTGTGATATGGCGGCGCTTTTTATTGAGCGGATTTCAGCAGGCGGCGATTTACAAGAAGAAATGAATGTAGTTGAGGGCACATATGAAAAGGTTTTAAATGTATGCCCTAAATGCGGAAGAAATCTTTTACGTCCGGGTGCTGAGTGTATTATGTGCCGGTCAAAAACAAAAATAGCTGAAAAGCTTTTTAAATATATTGCTCCGCAAAAAAACATACTCATTATTTGTGCTATTCTATCTATTGTTACTACTGCAATGTCGCTTGTACCTCCCTATGTAACAAAAATAATGGTTGATACCATTATTCCCTCACGTAATTCAAGGCTTCTGACTATTGTGGTATGTAGCCTGTTAGCATCATATGTCGTGCAATACGGTATAGGAATTATCAGAGCATATAATATGCGTGTTGCCGGTGATAAAATGGTAGCTGCACTGCGAAACGATATTTATAAAAAGGCTCAGTATCTGCCTATGAAGTTTTATGATAAAACTTCAACAGGCTCAGTAATTACAAGAATCAGCAGTGATTCCTCAACGCTTCAGCAGTTTATGCTACGTTTGACACAGGAGGTTGTTGTTCAGTTTTTCCTTCTTATAGGCATCATGGTAATTATGCTTATTATGAACTGGAAGCTGACTATTTTGTCACTTGCACCCATTCCCTTAGTGGTTATGGGAACTAAAATATTTGCAAAGAAAATTAAACCCTATTACAGGCGGATATGGAGAAGGTGGTCTGCTGTTACATCAATCCTTGCGGACTCTATTCCATCTATACGAGTAATAAAATCCTTTGCCGGTGAAGAAAGGGCAGCTGAAAAGTTTGAATCATATAATCAAGAATGGCTGCGCATGGATACAAAGCTCGGCAAGATTGCATCAATTTTTCCGAATATAGTCTCCTTTGTAGCAACATGCGGGTCCTTGGCTATTTGGATAGTTGGCGGAAACAGTGTAATTGTTAATCCTGACGGTGCGATTTCCGTCGGTCTTCTCGTATCATTTATTTCATTTTCTACAATGTTTTACGGCCCTGTAAATTTTTTCGCAAATTTAAGTGACTCTTATCAGAGTGCCTTGTCCTCCTGTGAAAGGGTTTTAGATATTTTAGAAGCAGAGCCGGAGGGAAATTCTGAAAAAGCTCTAAAACCGGAATCTTTCAGGGGTGAAATAGAATTTCGTAATGTTAACTTTTCATTTGACAGAACAAAAAAGGTATTGTCAAATATAAACCTAAAAATAAAGCAGGGTGAGGTTATAGGAATTGTAGGAACAACGGGTTCGGGAAAATCAACACTTATTAACCTGCTAATGCGATTCTACGATGGTTATGAAGGCGATATTTTCATAGACGGAATAAATATCAAAGATGTTGATATTGGTTACTACCGTTCAAAAATAGGCTATGTTCAGCAGGACCCAATGATGTTCAGCGATACGATTTTCAACAATATATCTTATGGTGTGCCGGGTGCAAGTGTTGAAGAGGTCATTCATGCGGCTGACGTTGCAAATGCACATGGCTTTGTTGCAAGGCTTCCCGATGCATATGACACAATATTGGGCGAACGAGGTGTCGGTGTATCAGGCGGTGAAAGACAGCGTATTTCAATAGCAAGGGCAGTTTTGAAAAACCCTAATATTTTAATATTTGACGAGGCAACCGCCGCAGTTGACTCTGAAACGGAAAATCTTATTCAGCAGGCAATTGATAGGATTATAAGCGGCAGAACTACGCTTATGATAGCACACAGGCTGTCAACACTTCGCAAAGCTGACAGAATAATCGTTGTAGACAACGGCGAAATCATAGAAAACGGGACACCACAAGAGCTGATGGCTTTAAAGGGCAAGTATTATAAACTTATTCAGATTCAGTCTATGGCCGATCAAGTAAAAAAGAGCAAAGAAGAAGAGTCGTTTGAGTAAGGAGGGTTTCTAATGTCAAGAATTTACATAAACAGTGATGAAGCACGAATAATTAAAAAGGATTTTTGCCTTGTAGATGTTGAGTTTTTTACAGGCGAAAAAATGGAAAACCTTGAGCCACGAAGGCTTTTCCCCATCAGCGGTCTAACAAAATATATCTCTCTTTTAGACAGTGATGGTGTTGAGAAAGCAATTATTAGAAACATAAATTCTCTTATGCCGCAGTCCCGTGATGTTGTAAATGATTGCCTGAAACAATATTATCTTGTACCAAAAATTTCAAAGGTTATTGACACTTGCGAAAAATTTGGTATAATAAAATGGACGGTTGAAACAGAAAGAGGTATTAAAACTTTTGAAATACGAAACAGGCATCACGATATAAAAACACTATATGACGGTCGTATTCTCGTGCGTGATTCTGATGATAACCGCTATGAAATTCCCGATTACACGTGTCTTGACAAGGGTAGTTTAAAGCATTTGATTGCTTATATTTGATTTAGGGAGATAAACACATGAAACTAATTTTGGCAATAATCAGCAATGATGACAGTTCAAGTATCATTCCAAAGCTTAATGAAAACGGCTATTTTGTTACAATGCTCTCAACAACGGGAGGTTTTCTGCGAGTTGGTAACACAACGCTTTTAATAGTCACTGAAGATGAAAAGGTTGATGAGGTCAAAGAGCTTTTTTCCACTTATTGTTCAAGCCGGAAAAAGGTGAACCCAACCACAGAATCTTTCGGAAAAGGGTTAAACCCCCAAAGCCTGCCTGAAAAGATTAATGTGGGCGGCGCGTCGTTTTTCGTTCTCGATGTGGACAGGTTAGAAAAGTTTTGATTAAATGTTGACTTTTTGTGCTGATTTATGTTATTATATAATATGGTGATTTCGTTGAATAACTTTATGCAAATTGCAATTTCTGAAGCACAAAAGGCTGCCACAGAGGGCGAAGTACCCGTTGGTGCAGTAATTGTTCTGGGTGGTGAGGTAATAGCAAAAGCTCATAACCTCAAGGAAACTTTAAATGACCCTACAGCTCATGCGGAGATACTTGCAATAAGAAAAGCAGCGCAAATTCTTGCAGATTGGCGGCTCATTGATTGTGATTTGTATGTTACGCTTGAGCCTTGTCCAATGTGCTCTTTCGCAATTTCAGAGGCGAGAATCAGGCGGCTTTATTTTGGTTCTTACGACAAAGATTTCGGTGCGGCAGGTTCACACACTAATTTTATCGCATCAAAATGCGAAATATACAGTGGTATCTGTGAGGATGAATGTAATAATATTATTAATTCATTTTTTAAGAATAAAAGAGAATTCTAACTTTGCATTTGCAAAATATCTGCAAATGTATTATATAAGAAGTGGTATCGAAGCGGTCATAATGGGGCGCACTCGAAATGGTAGGTACTTATGAGAAGTCTCATTTGCCAAAGCCGTTGATATACTTGCGTTTGCAGATTTTGTTTTGTTTAATTTTGCTTACACATCCCTCCAAATTTCCCTCTTAAATCCGAGAGAAATTTGAAGGACAATTTAATACATGGAGATGTACCCAAGTGGTCGAAGGGTCCGCACTCGAAATGCGGTAGGTCGGCTTAAACCGGCGCCAGAGTTCGAATCTCTGCATCTCCGCCAAACTGTCAATCTTACCCATTGGCAGTTTTTTCATTTGCAAAATTTAATGCATTCATCATTGTATTTGCAGATGAAATCTTTCTTGAATAATCAAGGTGTGAGTAGATATTGGCGGTTGTTGCAAAATCGCTGTGACCGAGCCATTCCTGTATTTCTTTCATTCCTACCCCGTTTGCGAGCAGTAAGCTTGCGCAACTATGCCTGAGGTCGTGAAAACGTATTCTCCTCAAGTTATGTTCTTTTAAAAACGTCGGAAATGCTCTTGTTATCTTATCAGGATTTATTCGCTTGCCGAGTTCATCAAGATAGATATAATCAAGATATTCCTTGCAATATGACTTTCCACACAGCTTACGATAGTTTTCATTCTTTTGTTTTACATCTAATAACGCTTGCTTAAATACAGGAACCAACGGCAATGTACGCATACTTGACTTTGTTTTTGTTCTGTCCTTTGCAATAATTACCTTCTTGCCGTCAACAGTTGCTTCTGTTACTGTGTGCTTTATTGTTATTGTATCGTTTTGAAGGTCAATCGCATCCCATTTCAGTCCTATAATCTCGCTGCGCCTAAGTCCGTAAAATGCTCCGAACATTACTCCAAGTTCAAGCCAATGACCTTTTGCAGCTTTAAACAGTGCTTCTACCTCATTGCTGCTATAGAAACTTGCTTGAAATGCTTGCTTTTTAGGTCTGTCAACCTGATCGGCAGGATTAACAGCAATCAGTCCCATTTTTACAGCATGCTTCAATGCTTTATGTATATTTGCATGATAGTGTATAATCGTCGAATTTTTTACTCTTTCTGCCTGCTCACTGTAAAAGTCTTGAATATCCTTTGCTCTTAAATCCTTAAGCTTAATATTACGTTTCTTAAAATACGGAGCAATTACTTTTTCAACTGAATACTGATACGATGAAAATGTGATTATTTCAATATTCGGTCTTACAGTTTTAAGCCAATCAAGCATATAGTCCGAAAAAAGCATATAATTAATGTCTTTTCTCTCACAATTAAGTCTAAGCTCTGCCTCCAATTTTTTCTTTTCTTTTGCAAGTATGCTTTCAGCTTTCTTTTTGTTTGCTTTAATGGGAAGTCCTGTAGTTCTTGACGGTGTTTTTCGGTTACCGTCGGCATCAATGTAATTAAATACCATATGCCATATACCGTTTTTGTCACGCAGATGACCTGTTACGTTAATTTCCATTTTAGCTCCTTTCTTCGGCGCAAATTATCTGCCACTGATATGACTCAATTATATCATAGTCGGTCATTAAACTCCAGACTTTTTGCTAAAGTTTAATGTTACATTTGCGCTGCAATAATATATTTTAAGATACCATCATTAGATAATCTATTACATAAATTTTTGGTATTCTGTATTCGCGTCCTGTTTTTATATGCTTAATTTTGTTTTCACCAAGTAATTTGTAAGCGGTTTTTCTGCTTATTTTAAGTAATTTCTTCAAATCGTCAAGTGTAAGTAAATCCGGATAATCATTAAACATTGCCTTATAATACTGCTTGTTATTCATTTAAACGCTACCTCCTTTAAATCGCCGTATTTTGGTGACATAAACTAATAAAGTTACATTTATCTTACCAATGCTAAACCACAAAGAGCATAATGTTGGTTAAACATTCATCATAAAATCCATTCCAAATTCTATCGCAAATCTGGCGGGCATTTTCCCGATCAATTCGCCGGGCTGCCCCCATTGCTTGCGACGGCTCACGGCTTTTAACCGCTTCAACGCTCGAACTGTGGCTGGGCAGAAGTATCATCATAAAGTACACAGGAGTCATTGCAATCCGCCTCACCACAAGGCTTCGTTCAGTCACAAATGTTATCGCCAAGATTTTAACCTTGTTGCGCATTTTGACTTGTCGCTTTGGTTCATCACCGCCTGCATACATTGTACTCTTTGTTTTTTATTCAGTTGTCAAGGTTCATTAGATACATATAATTTATTTTATGTATCTTTCTAAAAAGATTATATCAGACACTTGACTTAATTTCAAGAGTTTGGTATAATATTTTTGTAGAAAAATATAATTCTAAATTTTCATCGTTTTCTATCTTTCTAAATTGAGGTGTGATATTTTATGATAGCTGAAGCTTGTATAACAGATAATATCCTGCATATACGGTATTCCTTGTTGGGTGGTTT
>CAZUVQ010000001.1:29255-39721 GCA_964623915.1 uncultured Oscillospiraceae bacterium | reverse complement strand
TCTGCTGGTGCAGTTGTAATTTCAGGTAATGCTCTTTTACTTGTAAAGCATAATAAAGGCCACTGGTCATTCCCGAAGGGACATTTAGAAAACGGTGAGACAGAAGAGGAATGTGCAGTACGAGAGGTATCAGAGGAAACTGGATTAGATATTAGTATAATAACTGATTTAAGATATGTAGTTACCTATTCCCCATTTGAAGGCACAATTAAAGATGTTGTTTATTTTAAAGCATATTATGTGGGAGGCACCCTCCGCCCTTTAAAATCCGAAATCAGTGATGTTAAATGGGTAAACTTTGAAACAGCAAGAAAACTGATAACATATAATAATGACAGAAATGTATTTTTTGAATTAACAGGAGAAAACTAATATGAATATATTTCATTTTTCAGACAAAATATTAAAAATTGCAGAAGAAGCCGAAAAGATGATCTCTGATAAATTTACGGCGATTGACGAAACGGCTTTTTACAATCAGATGAAGGTACAGAAGGCTTTTTCAGATAACAGGATAAGCACAGCTCACTTTAACCCAACCTCCGGATACGGTTATGATGATGAGGGCAGGGATTCTCTTGACAAGGTATATGCAGATGTATTCTCATGTGAAACCGCGCTTGTAAGGCCAAACATTATATCCGGCACACATGCTCTTGCTGTTATGCTTTTTTCTGTTCTCAGACCCGGTGACAAGCTTTTATCCGTCACAGGTTCACCCTATGACACGCTTACGGACGTAATAAGCGGAAAGAATATTGGCTCTTTAGCAGATTTCGGAATTAATTTTGAAAAGATAGATTTAAAAGACGGTCATCCCGATTTGCTCTCAATAAAAAAAGCCCTTGCCGACAATACGGTAAAAGCTGTTTTGATTCAGCGTTCAAAAGGGTATGACCTTCGACCGTCTCTCACAATAGCCGATATAAAAGAACTTTGTATATATATAAGGGAAGTAAAGAGTGATACAATAATCCTTGTTGATAATTGTTACGGTGAATTTGTTGAAACTTGCGAACCGGTTTTTGTAGGAGCGGATTTAATGGCAGGGTCGCTTATCAAAAACCCAGGCGGAGGGCTTGCCCCCACAGGAGGATACCTTGCTGGTAAAAAAGATTTAATTATTCTTGCCGCCCATAGGCTGACTGCACCCGGCATAGGGCTTGATTGCGGCTGCAACTATGGAATGATTAAGCAAATGTACCAGGGTTTTTACATGGCTCCGCATATTGTTGCACAAAGCTTAAAAACAGCTCTGTTTTGTGCTGCAGCAGCAAAACTGCTCGGATATGAGATTTCTCCCGATACTGAAGATACAAGATCCGATATTATTCAGGCAATAAAATTTGGCAATCCAGAAAGCATTATCGCTTTTTGCCGTGGAATTCAGAAAGGCTCTCCCGTGGATTCACATGTATCCCCAATTCCCTGGGCAATGCCCGGCTATTCCGACGAGGTTATTATGGCAGCCGGTGCATTTAATCAGGGCTCATCAATAGAAATCAGCGCAGATGCTCCAATGCGTGAGCCATATGTCATATATATGCAGGGCGGGCTTACCTATGAATCGGGCAAGCTTGCCGTGATGTTTGCATTTGAAAATGTATTATCACTTGAGAAATGATGAATTGACTTTTTAAAGTCATTAGATATTCCGTCAACCGTCAAAAAACAAAAAAATTTATGCATCTTAATTTAATTTGTCAAATTGTTTGTATTTATTATACACACCACCTTTTTCCATGGATAAATTCACTTATTTCACAAATAATATGTCTGTAAATTAAATTAAAAGGAGAAAATTCTTATGAAAGCAACAGGCATAGTTAGACGAATTGATGATTTGGGTCGTGTTGTAATTCCGAAGGAAATCAGAAGGACGCACAGAATTAAAGAAGGCGATCCACTTGAAATATTTACTGACCGCGAAGGAGAGGTTATATTTAAAAAATACTCACCCATCGGTGAGCTTGGAGACTTTGCATCTTCATATGCCGATGCTCTTTCAAAATCCTCAGGTGTTGGAGTTTGCATTACCGATAAAGATAATATTATTGCAGTATCAGGAATTCCGAAAAAAGAGCTTCAGGAAAAAAGGGTGAGTGACGAAATCGAAAAAATAATGAATGATAAGGAAAAATTCATAAAAAAGGAAACCGAAAAAAGAAGTTTTTCTGTGGCTGACGGTATATCAAGATATTATGCAGGTGTTGTAATGCCTATAATTTCAGAAGGAGATACTGTTGGAAGTGTAGTAATGTTCAGCGATAATGATAAAAACATGGGCGACGTTGAATCAAAGCTTGCCGAAACTGCAGCCGGTTTTTTAGGAAAACAAATGGAGCAATAAAAAAAAGGAGCGAAAGCTCCTTTTTTTATTGCTGGATACGTTGTTGTGCCGTTGTATCTTCACCTAATATAACCTTGAAATCGGAAATATTTCCGTTTCTGTTTATCTTCAAAGTAATTGTATCCCCGGCTTTGTGTTCATCACGTATTTTATTTAGCTCTGCTACTGATGTAACTTCCTTATCGTTACAAGAAATGATTATATCGCTTTTTTGGATGCCTGCTTTTTCAGCGCCTGTACCGGGTGTAACCTCCACAACATAAATACCCTCGCTTGCAAGACCGTAATAATAAGCTTCTGACTGTGTTATATACCTCAACGAAAGACCTATAAGAGGACGACCTTTTACAAACCCAAAGTTCATAAGGTCTTCAATTATCGGCATTGCATCTGTTATCGGAATAGCAAAACCAAGTCCCTCGACTCCTGCTATTGATACTTTGACTGAATTTATACCAATTACCTCACCGTATGCATTTACAAGAGCACCGCCGGAATTACCGGGGTTGATTGCAGCATCTGTCTGAATCATTTTATAGGTTCTGTCTTCAATTGATATGCTTCTGTTGACCGCACTTATTATCCCCTGCGTAAGGGAACCGGCAAGCTCAATACCAAGGGGATTGCCGATTGCAACTACTGTGTCTCCGGGTTCAAGCTCCTCACTGCTGCCAAATACGGCAGGTGTTAAATCTGGAGCATCAATTTTTATAACTGCAATGTCAGATTTTTCATCACTGCCAATAAGTGTTGCCTCATATTCTTTACCCGTATTTAAAACAACCTTGACACTTGAGGCATTTTGTATAACGTGGTAATTTGTTATGATATGACCGGCTTTGCTCATTATAATACCGGATCCGCTGCCGCTTTGAGTGCCCCGAGATAAGAAACCTGAATATTCTGCACTGCTGACAATTCCCACAATTGATGGACCTAATTGTTTTCCAATTTCTGATGCTGAAAAAGGTTTTCTTTCGTCATCATTATTTATAAGTGTGTTCACAGATTCATCATTATTCTTATGCTCCGGCACGGAAAATGCAAACTTATCATGACTATTTGAATAAATTATTGAGTTTATAAAGGGAGATGCCAGTGAAAAAATCAAGGCACCAACTATTGCGCTTACAAGCCCAACAAGCCAGACCTTCGGCTTTTTTTGTTTTCTTACAGTTTCGTTGTAAAACTGAGGCGGATTTTCATCGTAATAAGTGACATTTTCAGATTCGTCATTTAACTCCTCGTCTATCCCCTGTTGCAAAGGTTGATTAAATATGGATTGCTGACCGGGAAGTTCTATATCATCATATTCAGATGCTTCACTGCTGACATTTTCATCCGGTAAAACCGTTTCTTCTGACGTATTATTTAAGTTTAATTCATTGTTATTATTATCTGTCATAAAAATCACTCCTTAATTTTTAATCTTTAATATTATAATAACAGCTAATTATTGCAGAACTATTAATAAAAAGTAAATAATCAATGAGATTTTTTTAAGGTAAATGTAAACTTAGTCCACTTGTCTTTCTCACTTTCAACGAAAATCTTTTCGCCGTGATTTGCTATTATTCCGTTAACGAGGTATAACCCAACCCCCATTCCCTTTTTATCTTTTCCGCGCGATTTATCGGTTTTGTAAAATCTGTCCCAGATTCTGTTTATTTCATCAGGTTCAATGCCAATGCCTGAATTTTCCACTGAAACAATAGCCTTGCTTCCCGATGTTTTTACAGCCAGTTTGATATATCCGTTTTCAATGTTGAATTTTTGCGCATTATCAAGCAGATTTGTAAGCACTCTTGCAATAGAATCCTTGTCAGCAACAACCTCTGTTTGTTCTTCTTCAAAATCAACATCAACTGATATATTCTTTTCTGTTATTCTTAATTCAAAGCTAAAAAGAGTCAGTCGTATCAGCTCGTTAATATCAAACTTTTTTACATCCAGCTGAAGGGTACCGGCATCTATTCTCGCAAGCTGCAAAAGCTCGCTTACAAGCTTTGCAAGCCGTTTTGTTTCATCAAGGACTATTTTAAGATATTTTTCTCTGTCGCCTGACGATATCGTATTATCGAGAATACCTTCTATGAAACCCGAGATGGTTGTCATTGGTGACCTCAGTTCGTGCGACACATTCGCAATAAAATCAGTTCTCATATCCTCAAGATTTTTGAGCGAATCAATCATAAGATTGAAATTGTGGGAAAGCTCAGAGATTTCATTGTCACCCGTTATTGGTACTTTTAAATCAAAATTACCCTTTGATACTGCCTGTGCCGCAAGAATCATATCCTTAAGCGGTCTTGACACCTTCCGTGAATAAAAATATGTTATAAAAGCAGCAATGAGAAAGGCAATGGAAATTGACAGAATAAAAATCCTGAAAATTTCATTTTTATATCTGTTAATCTCCGGCATTGGAACGGCTATAAACGTTGCGCCTATTATGTTTTTTTCATAGACAAGAGGCAGGCCTACAGTGAGAAACGTCGATTTGTAAAGCCCATTCATATTGCCGAGTGAGACAAACATTTCTCCGGGTGACATATTTTTTATCAAATCAGTATTCAGCTTACTTTGATCAAGCTGTTTTTTTGCATTGTCACTCAATATAGTATATCCTGCCGTGTCAATAATATAAATAACTCCGTTTGTCCGTTTACTGGTATCATTAAGATTCAAATAATAGAAGCTTTCCACCATAGAACCTTTGTTTTTTATTAAAAAAACCGTTGATTCATTTAGCCTCTCTGCTTCCTTTTGTAAAACGGATTTTCTCTCATTTATAGTATAATTACTCAACAGGCTGAAAAGAAGCGCACCGGCAACAACCATTGCCACAAAAATAAGCACAAAACTTATCAACATTATTCTTGAGTAAATACTTTTAAACAATTATTTCACCTCTTATTTGACCTCAAATTTGTACCCGACGCCCCATACGGTTTTCAAAGACCAGTTATAGTCAGCACCTTCAAGCTTCTCTCGCAGTCTTTTAACATGGACATCAACAGTTCTTGAATCCCCGTAATAATCAAAATCCCATACCTCGCCCAACAGCTGTTCCCGTGTAAACACCCTGTTTGGATGAGATGAAAGAAAATAAAGAAGTTCAAGCTCTTTTGGCGGAACATCGATTTCCTTGTCATTTATTTTCAACACATAATTGCTTATACTTATATATAAACCGGGATATAATACCTCTGTCTTATCAATAACTGTTTTAGTGTCAAACCTTCTTAAAACCGCCTTAATCCTAGCAACAAGCTCTTTTGCTTCAAATGGCTTGACAAGATAATCATCCGCACCCATTTCAAGGCCTAAAACCTTGTCAAAGGTTTCTCCCTTTGCGGTCAGCATAATAATCGGCACATTGCTTGAAGCCCTGATTTCACGGCATACTCTAATACCATCAATCTTCGGAAGCATAACATCGAGTATAATCAAATCGGGTTGAGAGGTCTTAAACTTTGATAACGCCTCTTCCCCATCATTGGCGCACACCGTAATGTACCCCTCTTTTTTTAAGTACAGACTGATTAGCTCACATATGTTTTCGTCATCATCAACAATTAATACCTTAATATCCGACATAATCCCACCTCTTTTTTAAATTAATTATTATTATATCACAAATAAAATAGATATTGAAGTTTTTTTGAAAATAATGTATAATATAAAAGTAAAATTTTTGTAAACGAGGGAATATAAATGAAATTAGGAATAGTAGGTCTGCCTAATGTTGGCAAAAGCACTTTATTCAATGCAATCACAAAAGCAGGTGCACAGAGCGCAAATTATCCGTTTTGTACCATAGAACCAAATATCGGTATTGTAACAGTACCTGATATGCGGCTTGATGTTTTAACAAAAATGTATAACCCGGAAAAAACCACACCGGCTTATATTGAGTTTGTTGATATTGCCGGTCTTGTCAAAGGCGCAAGCCGCGGCGAAGGTCTTGGAAATAAATTTTTATCACATATTCGTGAGGTTGATGCAATAATTCATGTTGTCAGATGCTTTGATGATTCAGACATTATTCATGTTGAAGGGTCTGTAAAACCTTCCCGTGATATAGAAACTATAAATTTAGAGCTTATCTTTTCTGATCTTGATACCGTTGAAAAACGTTTTGAAAGAGTATCAAAGCTAATTAAAACAGGTGACAAAAAGTACGCAGAGGAAGCGGATGTATTAAAAAGGGTAAAGGAAACACTTGAAAAAGGTTTGCCTGCAAGAAGCTGTGCCCTTTCTGAGGACGAACTGAATATTACTAAAGAAGTCAGCCTTTTGACCGATAAAAAAGTTGTGTATGCCGCAAATATGAGTGAGGACGATTTTTCTTTGGGCATAGAAAACAATAAATATCTTGATGAATTACTAAAAATCGCAGAAGCCGAAGGCAGTGAGGTTCTTCCAATATCCGCTCGGATAGAAGAGGAAATATCAGCGCTTTATGATGACGAAAAAGCTATCTTTTTGTCGGAACTAAACCTTAGCTCTTCCGGTCTTGACAGATTGGTTGAAAAAAGCTACTCACTTTTAGGGTTGATAAGCTTTTTAACGGCAGGCCCTAAGGAAGTTCGTGCATGGACTATAACAAAGGGCACAAAAGCACCGCAGGCTGCAGGAAAAATTCATTCTGATTTTGAGAAAGGTTTTATCAGGGCTGAAATAGTCAGCTATGATGATTTGATTTCATGCGGAAGCAATGTGGTGGCAAAAGAAAAAGGACTGATTCGCAGTGAGGGGAAAGAGTATATCATGCAGGACGGTGACGTTGTTGTATTCCGCTTCAATGTATGATATCATGACAATAAACCGAGTTTGACCACGAATATCCGCTATACGCCTTATCTGCCTGCAAATAAGAATGTGCGTATTATGATTACTCTTTGCGGGCAGAAAGGCTAAGTAAATTATTATGTATATAACCGATGATTTTAAAAGTAATAAAGTTAATATTTCCCTGGAAATATTCCCTCCAAAACCCGATGTGCCAATGGAAAAAGTACTAAATACAGTTGATTCACTTGCCACTACCAATCCGCACTTTATCAGTGTTACATACGGTGCCGGCGGGTCGCAAAAGGGCAATACAATAGAAATTGCATCATATATTCAGAACACCAAAAATAAAACAGCAATTGCCCATCTTACCTGTATCGGTTCTACTAAACAGGAAATTATTGCTGTTCTTGATGAGCTTAAAAGCAAAAATATAACAAATATTCTCGCTTTAAGGGGTGATTTCCCTTCACACTTTTCGGATGAAGACAAAAATAAAACAGAGATTAAATATGCCTCAGACCTTGTGAAAATCATTAAGGATTACGGTGGTTTTTGTATAGGCGGTGCATGCTATCCCGAAGGTCATATTGAAACAGACAATAGATTTGACGATATTGATAATTTAAAACACAAAATCGATGCAGGCGTTGATTTTCTTATATCCCAGCTGTTTTTTGATAATAATATGCTGTATAACTTCATTTACAGAATGCTCAGAAAAAACATTGATGTCCCCGTTTGCGCAGGAATAATGCCTGTAATTAACAAAAAATCCATAAGCAGAATGTGTAGCCTATCCGGTGCCACACTAACGCCTAAATTCAGAAATATGCTCGACAGGTTTTCAGATAATCCCGAAGCCTTAAAGCAAGCCGGCATCGCTTATGCAACAGAGCAGATAATTGACCTTATTTCTAACGGTTTAAACAACATTCATCTATACACCATGAACAAACCGGAAATTGCCAATAAAATAATTGATAATTTAAAAGGCATAATTTAAGGAGGGCATCATGATCAGAGATTACTTGAACCGGGTGTTGATTATTGACGGAGCAATGGGTACAATGATAGGGAAAACCGACGGTATTCCAGAGCTTTTAAATATTACAGAGCCTGAAAAAATAATGGATATACACATACAATATGTTAGAAGCGGCGCAGATATAATAACGGCAAATACTTTTGGTGCAAACCGATTTAAGCTTGAAGGCACAGGTTACACCGTAAACGAAATTATCGGTTCAGGCGTTTCTAATGCAAAAAAATGTGCCGCCGAAAGTGGTGCTATGGTCGCCCTTGATATTGGTTCACTCGGTAAGATTATGACACCATCTGGAAGCATTTCTTTTGACGAAGCAGTAGAATGCTTTGCGGAGCAGATAATTGCCGGAAAAGAAGCAGATTATATAGCAATGGAAACTTTTACGGATTTATATGAGCTCAAAGCCGCAATAATTGCCGCAAAAGAAGTCTCAACCCTCCCTGTTACCGCAACTGTCAGCATAGATGAAAATGGCAGGCTCCTTTGCGGTGCTGACTTGGAAACTGTTGTTTCGTTGCTTGAAGGCCTTGGTGTTGACGGGCTTGGTTTGAATTGCGGGTTTGGACCACTGCAATACAAAAAAGCTTTTGAACAACTTATCGGGATGACTTCTATGCCGATAGTAATCCTTCCAAATGCAGGTCTCCCCCGTGTTGAAAAAGGCAAGGTATATTATGATACAACTCCTGATGAGTTTGCGGATTATATGAAATACTTTGCAGAAAACGGTGCTGCAATTGTGGGCGGCTGCTGCGGTACTACACCATTACACACGGAAAAAACCGTTAAGCTTGTTAAAGGTATTGGCTATAAAAAGCTTGGAACGATTAACAAAACACGTGTATCTTCCTATACAAAAACTGTTGTCTTTGACGAAAAACCTGTTATTATTGGTGAGCGGATAAACCCCACCGGAAAACAGAAGCTTAAAGAGGCACTCAAAAACGGTGACACCAACTACATTATAAACGAGGCAATAAACCAGAAAGATGCCGGTGCAGATATTCTTGACATAAATGTCGGCATGACAGGCATAAACGAAGCTGATGTTATATGCAAAACAATTTTATCAGTTCAAAATGTCTGTGATTTGCCCTTGCAGATAGACAGCAGTTCTCCATATGTTCTTGAAAAAGCTATGAGGATTTATAACGGTACACCACTTGTAAATTCCGTAAACGGAAAACAGGAAATAATGGATGCCATATTCCCTGCCGCAAAAAAATACGGAGCTGTATTAATAGCTTTGACGCTTGATGAAGATGGAATACCAAATACGGCTGACGGCAGAATTAATATTGCTAAAAAAATAATAAAAACCGCTGAAAATTACAAAATAGAAAAACAATCTCTTATTTTTGACCCTCTTGCAATGACAATAAGCACCGATGCACAGTCGGCAAAAATTACACTCGAAACGGTGAGACGGCTGCATGATGAGCTTGGTGTTAAAACCTCTCTCGGTATTTCTAATATTTCCTTTGGCTTACCTTCAAGGGGCAAGATTAACAGCACATTTTTATCACTTGCACTTTTGAACGGTTTATCAGCGGCAATCGTAAACCCTCTGTCTTCAGAGCTTATGCATTCGGTAGATGCCTATAATGTTTTAATGGGATTTGATGTTGGGTGCAGGGAATATACAGAAAAATATTCTGATAATGCAGAAGCTGTTGCAGTTAAAAAAGATAGGGATTTATCTGACATTATATACGGCGGCATCCACACATTGTCCTATGAGAAAACACATGAGCTTTTAAAAATTTACAGCTCTCTTGAAATCATTAATAAATATATTATACCCGCTCTTGATAAAACGGGCAAGGATTTTGAGTGCGGTAAAATATTTTTGCCGGGTCTACTGGCATCAGCAGAAACAGCGCAAAATGCTTTTGCGGCAATAAAAGAAATCTCCGGCAAAGGTGCTGAAAACGGAAACAAAATAATTCTTGCAACTGTAAATGGCGATATTCATGATATCGGCAAAAATATCGTAAAAATGCTTCTTGAAAATTACGGCTACAATGTTATCGACCTTGGAAAAAATGTTGAGCATTCAATTATTGTAGAAACAGCAATTTCAGAAAACGTAAAACTTATAGGGCTTAGCGCACTTATGACAACAACAGTACCCTCAATGGAAGAAACAATAAATGCCCTGAAAAAATCAGGGCATAAATGTTTTGTTATGGTTGGCGGCGCAGTTCTGACGGATGATTACGCCAAAGAGATAGGCGCCGATTTTTATGGTGCTGACGCTATGTCGGCAGT
>CAZUVQ010000001.1:0-29155 GCA_964623915.1 uncultured Oscillospiraceae bacterium | reverse complement strand
GGAAGACTCAGAAAAAGATTCTTTATGCAGGTTCCCGAAACTAAAAGCGAGTATTCAAAAAGCCGCAGATACTTTACAGTAGACGGTATAACCGCTAACTCTATTGCTGTGCTCGTAACAGGAACCATATTGTCCGGTTACTTAAAAATATTGGGCGTATCTGACTCTTTAAACGGAATTATATCGGCACTGCCGTTTATGCTTACAATTATGCAGCCCATCGGCGCTGTTTTGTCCGAGCGATTAAAGCACCGCAAGCTGTTTGTATGTTCGCTTGCGTTCATTCACCGAATGCTTTTTTCCTTGATGTTTTTCGTGCCTTTGTTATTAGAAAATATGTTTTTACGCCTTGCGTCTCTGATTGTATTATTTTCGCTTGCGCATGGACTGAGCAGTTTAATAAGCCCTGCCGCAAATAACTGGATAATAAGCCTTACCCCGAGGCGGGTGCGCGGTAGATATTTCAGCCTTCGTGAAAAGTATCTGATTGTAATAGGCTCTTTAGTCTCTCTTGGGGCGGGGCGTATTATAGACTGGTATACGGCCGCAGGTAATCAAGTGGGAGCATATACCATCATTTCAATTATTATAGCCGCACTTGCAGTGATAAATTTTCTGTCTCTGAGCCATATTATGGAACCGGAAACCTACGTTATGGAATCGGGCGTTAAATTCCGTGACATATTTCTTATGCCGTTTAAATCAAAGCAATTTATACCCGTTGTTATTTTCGGTATGCTATGGAATATATCCGCTCAGATTGCAATTCCCTTTCTTGGCGTATTCTGGGTCGGAGACCTTTATTTAAGCTATACATATCTGATGGCGGTAGCAATGCTTTTAAGTATTTACAGAGCGCTTATCCTAAAAAAGTGGGGACGGCTGGCGGACAGAACCTCATGGGCATTTGCAACAAAAATCGCACTTATCATATTAGCTGTTTCACATATATTATTCTTTTTTATTGTGCCTCAAAACGCTGTCTGGATGTATATAATACTGTCGCTTGTATCAAACACCTCATGGGCTGTGCTGGGAATCTCCGTGTTAAACCTACAGTTCGATTATGCGCCTGAAAAGGGCCGTACTCTTTATATCGGAGCAAATGCCGCAATAGGCGGGCTTGCGGGCTTCGGTGCTTCCTTTGTGGGCGCCGCCGTTATTGAACTCATGAGCCATCTTAACCTTACGTTTTTGAACGCACCGCTGAAAGGACAGCAGGTCTTGCTTGTGCTTTCGGGCATACTTATGCTGTTATGCTCATTATATATCCATCTCGTTTTGGAAAAGCACAAAAGGAATAATAGGTGACGGTTTACTTAATTAAATATGTAAGCGCCTCACGAATATTTTTAACAGGATGAATTATAACGTCAAGGGATTTTGAATCTATTCCCTTGGCGTTTTCTTTTGGAAGAATTATTTCTTTAAATCCCATTTTTTGTGATTCTGTTACTCTTTTTTGTGCATTTGAAATTGACCTTAGCTCTCCCGTAAGGCCTACCTCTCCCAAAAAGACCATATCCTTTGGGATAACCATGGATTTATGGCTTGATACTATTGCAGCCATAAGTGATAAATCAGCCGCAGGCTCATCAACCTTAATGCCCCCTATTACATTTACATAAACATCCTGATCGGAAAGCCTAAGTGCAACTCTTTTTTCAAGCACTGCAATTAAAAGGTTTAGCCTTGAAATATCATAACCCGATGTCATCCGCCTTGGAATTCCAAACCCAGAGGGAGCAACCAGTGCCTGAATTTCTGCTAAAATTGGCCTTGAACCTTCAATCGAACACACAACGGCGGAGCCTGGTGCATCCTCCGGTCTTTCCGACAAAAGCATTTCAGAAGGATTTAATACCTCGCAAAGCCCTTTGTCCTTCATCTCAAAAACACCGATTTCATTTGTTGAGCCATATCTGTTTTTTACTGCCCGCAAGATTCTGTAGCTTTGTCTTCTCTCACCTTCAAAATAAAGCACACAGTCCACCATGTGCTCGAGCACCCTCGGCCCTGCAATTGAACCGTCTTTTGTTACATGACCAACAAGAAACACAGCTGTACTGCCACTTTTAGCAAACCTCATAAGTCTCATTGTTACTTCTCGTACCTGTGACACAGTTCCGGAGGCTGACTGGATTTCATTTGTATACATAGTCTGAACTGAATCAATTATTACTGCAACAGGAGAGATGTGTTCAGCTTTCATAATTGCATTGTCTATATTCGTTTCGCTAAGTAAATAAAGATTGTCATTATTTACTCCAAGCCTTTCAGCACGCAATTTAAGCTGCCGAAGTGACTCCTCGCCCGAAACATATAAAACATTCCCCAATTTGCAAAGCGAAGTGCATATCTGCAAAAGCAGTGTGGATTTTCCAATGCCCGGTTCGCCACCCACCAATGTCATAGAAGCCGGAACAACACCGCCACCCATAACAGTATCAAGCTCATTTATCTCTGTTTTTATTCTCATGTCATCTGTAACTTCTATTTCAGATAGACGAGTAAGTTCTGCAGTAGGAGCTTGAAAGGATTTTTTTGTGTCTGACTTTTGCGGCGCAATTTCTTCTGAAAATGTATTCCAGTTGTTGCATGACGGGCACTTGCCAAGCCATTTTCCTGTTTCATAACCACATTCGTTGCATATAAAAATACTTTTACTTTTCATTATACCAAACCTTCTGTCCAATACGGACATATTTTCATCAGTAGCTTATGGAGCTGTTTCCTATAAATTCCCTTAAAATTGACATGGGCGGAACAAATTTATCACTCATAGGTTCAAAATAACTTAATAACTCAATAAGCCTTTTTATTCTGCCGTTTTCATCAGATTTGCAGTCAGCAGCCAACAAAAGCGGCATTGCATAATCCTTGTAAACAGCAAATTCGTATACCATTGATGAATTAAATATCACATCGATATTATTTTCATACGGAAATATATTTTTAACCTCACCGTTTACAACACTGTCCCACATTCCTATTGTCTGCATTACTGTACTATTTCTAAAATTATGGTCTCTGATAATTCGCCTTAAAAGCCTTGTATCAGTCGGCGAAATCGGGTTTAACATATCAAAGCTCATCGACGTTAATGCGCTGCAATATACTTTAAACAAATTTTTCAACGGAATACCCTTTGTCAGCTTTTCATTTAAAGCATGAATACCCTCAACTATAACAACATTGCCCGGTTCTAAATTTATGGGTTTTGTTTTTTCACATCTTGTGCCCGTATGAAAATCAAATCTTGGAACCTGTACTGTTTTGCCTTCAATAAGTTCTACTAAATGCAGATTGAAAAGCTCATAATCAAGTGCCTCAAGGTCTTCAAAGTTTTTTTTGCCATTCTCGTCAACAGGTGCGTTTTCATTATCCAGAAAATAATCGTCAAGCGATATTACGATGGGTTTAACCCCGTTTACTCTAAGGTGTAGCATTAGCCTGTTTGCAAATGTTGTTTTCCCCGATGAAGATGGACCTGAAATAAGAATAACCTTTTTATTTAAAATATCATTTTTAATTTTATCAGATATATGTGCTATCGTCTTCTCATGCATTATTTCAGCTATATTTATTATTTCTCTTGTTTTCCCTTCTGCAATATGTCGATTAAGCTGAAAAACATCTGAAATGCCGATATATTCATTCCAGTCACGATACTCATCAATAGTCCTGATTATCTTTTTCCCCGTTACAAAAGGAGGAAATTTACCCCCATAACTCGGATGTGGATATCTTATGAGAATACCTGATTCAAACTGCGAAAGTTCAAAAACATTCAACTGACCGGCGGAAGGCAGAATATCTCCGTAAACGCTGTAATAATTATTTCCGGCCTTATATAGTACCAGTTCATCCTTCGGCGAAAAACCAATTTTTTTTGCATGATTTTTATGGCCGGTATCTTCATAAAGCTTTACTGCCTCTTTTTTTGATACCATAATAGTATCAAGAGGTTTATCACCCGCAACTATATTATCCATTTCATTTCTTACTTCATCAAGGATTTCATTAGTGATTATGTGATCGGAAAACTCCACATAGGTTGACCTGTTTACAGACTGATGAACTGTAAACCTGCAGTCAGGCAAAACCTTGTTTATGGCAGAAATAAACACAAGCAGTAAGCTATGCCTGTAAATCCTGTATCCTTTTTCATCTGAGCATAATTTGATCGCTTTTTCCATAAAATCACCCCATATATAAATTTTTAATTGCCTGTTTCCTTTTCAATATTTCATCAAAACCGCTGATATATTCATCAGCATTTTTGTAATTGAAAACCCTTTCAATTCTGTCATCTAATACTACCTTTGATACACCCCCCGCTCCGAGTGCAAGCACAGAGCACGTATCGCTCATTGTATCAATATTATAAACACACTCATAACCGTCTTTTGCATACCCTACATTTTCAAGGTTACCCAAAGTTGTTTTCTGCTTATATAAGTAATATGGATTATACCCCTTTTGAGTGCACATATTAAGTCCGTAATCAACCATCATTGCGGCTTCTGATTGTGAGGGCAGTTCAATGCCGGAGTTTTTCATAAAACTTGCCCTTTTAATATAAAGGGTGTGAATTGTTATATTTTCAGGAGCAAGCTTTGTCAGTGCATCAACCGACATTACAAAATCATCATACGATTCACCGGGAAGTGCCGCTATAAGGTCACAATTTATATTTTTAAAGCCCATTTCACGTGCAAGATTATATGCATTCAAAAAATCATTAAAGGTATGCTTTCTCCCGATTTTTTCAAGCGTTTTATCATGCACCGTCTGCGGATTTATGCTCATTCTATTGACGCCGGCATTTTTTATGATTTCGAGTTTCTTATCGCTTATTGTATCAGGTCGCCCTGCCTCAAATGTGTATTCAACAAGATTTTTGAAATCAAATGAATCTGCAACAGCATCAGTAAGAAGCAAAAGAGAGTTTTCATCAAGTGATGTAGGTGTTCCTCCGCCAAAATATAAGGTTCTTAAATTTAAGCCAAGCTCCTTTACTATTTTGCCTGTTTCATATATTTCCCGGCAAAGCTTTTCAGTATATACGGGAATAAGCTTTTTCATTCTTATTGCATCGTGAGATATAAACGAACAGTAAATGCAGCGAGTTGGGCAAAACGGTATTCCTATATATACGGAAACATCTTTAGGGTTTCTTGAAATCAGAGTTCTCTCTTTTTCTGCGATTGACATTGCAAGCTTCAGCTTTTCAAAAGACACAAGGTATTCATTTTGATATATCTTTAAAATTTCCGCACTACTTTTTCCTTTATCAAGCATTGCCCGAATTGGTTTTGAAGGGCGTATTCCCGTAAGAATTCCCCAAGGTGTATAAAGCTTTGAAATTTTCAAGGCGGCGAAATACAATGACCTTTTAACCGCATTTGCCTTTTCCTTTTCTGTTTCACAAATGGCCCTTTCACAGTATTGCGAATTATTATTTCCGTCTTGTATAAAGGTTTCAACTATATAAAACCCGTCTTTTGTTGTAGCTGTGCTTTTAATGTGAACATTTTGGTTATCTGGAAAAAAAAGCAGAATAATCTGCTCAGTTTCATACGAAAAATTATGCCCGATAAATTCATGTGTCACAAAATCACTCCCAGCCCAAATCAGTATAAGGATTATTCTTTCTTTCTAACCCTATCGTTGTCTCATCTTCGTGACCTGGATATACACGTGTATCATCGGGTAAGTCCATTAATTTTTTGAGGGAGCTTTTCATTATACTCTTATTCTCATACTCAATGTTCCCTATAGTCCCCCGAAAAAGCGTATCACCGGAAAATAAAATACCTTCGGTAAAGTAACAAACACTACCTATTGTGTGCCCCGGTGTTGCGATAACCGCAAAGTTTGTATTACCTATATTTATTGTATCACCGTCTGAAACTTTTATGTCAGCTTCCGCTTTTTCATAAGATGATCCAACCCTTTTTGCGAGGTTTAAACTCTCATCAGAGAGCATGGGAGCGTCTTCTCTTGAAATAACAACCATTGCGCCTGTTTTTCTTTTTATATCGGCTACTGCAAGAATATGGTCAAAATGACCGTGAGTGAGCAATATATATTTAACAGTTGTACCGGCTGTTTGTTTGAGAATTGCCTCTGCCCCACCGCCGGGGTCAACTATTGCACAAAAGCCATCATCTTTAATAATATAACAGTTCTCCCCCATGGGATTTGTAACAATTTTAGAGACCTGCATTATCAGAACCTCCTGTATGAGACCTTACAACATTATAAACTCCGGGAATGGTATAAAGCCTTTTTATTAGGTTGTTGAGCTGTTCTGCCTCAGACACTTCGATAGTAAGCTCAATTATTGCAATTTTATTCTTGCTGATACGGGAATTCATTGACCTTATACTGATTTTCAAATCACCTACCGAAATAGTAATGTCAACAAGCAGACCTTGTCTGTCAGTTGATTCAATAATTAAGTCACATATAAATTTACCTTGAGTCTGCTCAACCCAGAAACATTCAATAATTCTTGACTTTTCTTCTTCGCTCAACAAATCCGTCCTGATATTCACACAGTCCTTCCTGTGAACACTGACACCTCTGCCTTTTGTAATATAGCCAATAATCTCGTCACCGGGAAGCGGCGTGCAGCAGCGTGAAACCCTGACAAGACAGTTGTCTATTCCCTTGACAGCTATATTTGACCCAGGCGCGGCTTTACGTGTTATTTCAGCAGGCGGCTGTGATGCGGCAAGCTCTTCTGCCTCCTTGATAAGGTATTCCTTGTTAAATCTTTTTAATCTTGTAATAAACCTGTTAGCTGATATGCTTCCGTATCCAACAGATGCATACATATCCTCAACCGTTGCAAAACCAAACCTTTTGAGGCAAAGCTCAAGGTATTCTTTCTTGAAAAGTGAAGCCATCGAAAGCCCAAGCTTTTTAACCTCTTTATCAATAAGCTCTTTTCCGATAATAACATTTTCTTCACGTCGTTCCTTTTTAAACCACTGATTAATTTTGCTTTTTGCCTGTGAAGTTTTAGCTATACTAAGCCAATCGAGATTCGGGCCGTGAATAGATGATGATGTTAATACCTCAACAATGTCACCTGTTGTCAACTGATAGTCAAGAGGTACAATTTTTGAGTTAACCTTAGCCCCCATCATCCTACTGCCAACAGCGCTGTGAATAGCAAATGCAAAATCTATTGGCGTTGAGCCTGCAGGAAGATTTATTACATCGCCTTTGGGTGTGAAAACAAATACTTCATCCGCAAAAAGGTCGATTTTCAACGACTGCATAAAGTCTTCAGCATCATCCAAATCCTTCTGAATATCTAAAAACTGTCTTATCCAGACAAGCTTAATGTCAGCATCATCAACCTTCCCTGTTACTCCATCCTTGTATTTCCAGTGCGCAGCTATACCATTTTCTGCTGTATTATGCATATCGTAAGTTCTTATCTGAATTTCACAAGGCAACCCCTCCGGACCAATAACAGTGCTGTGAAGTGACTGGTACATATTGGGCTTTGGCATTGCAATATAGTCTTTAAACCTACCGGGTATAGGAATATAAAGCTCATGCACCATGCCTAAAACAGCGTAACATTCATTTATTGTATTGACAATAACCCTTACAGCAAATAAATCGTATATTTCTTCAATAGATTTATTTTGAGCATACATTTTTCTGAAAATACTGTAAATGTTTTTTGCCCTACCTGCAATAGTGGCTTCAATATTGAGCTCACAAAGCTTTTCTTTAATGGTTTTTTTGATGTCTTCAATATATCTGTCTCTTTCAACTTTTTTCTGTTTTATGCTTTCCGCAATCTCATAGTAAGCTACAGAATCGAGGTGGCGCAGTGATAAATCTTCAAGCTCACTTTTTATGGATGATATACCCAACCTGTGTGCTATGGGGGCATAAACTTCAAGCGTTTCACGCGCCTTAAGTAGCTGTTTTTCCGGTTTGACATTGCGAAGCGTCCGCATATTATGCAGCCTGTCGGCAAGCTTTATAAGTATTACCCTTACATCCTTTGCCATTGCAAGAAACATCTTGCGAAGCGATTCAATCTGCTGGTCTTCTTTTGTTGTGAACTCTATTTTGTCAAGCTTTGTAACACCTTCAACAAGCAAGGCAACCTCTTCACCGAAATGTTCAGAAACGTCCTGATAACTGCTTTGTGTATCCTCTATAACATCGTGCAGTATTCCTGCTATAATTGCATTGTGGTCAAGCTGCATATCTGCAAGAATATGGGCAACTTCAAGCGGGTGAATTATATAAGGTTCACCTGAATCTCTCTTCTGGTCTTTATGCGCGTTTTTTGCATATTCATAGGCTTCTTTTATTTTAGAAATATCAATATTGGGAATATATGAAGCCACTTTTTCTATTAAACTTTCAATGTTGTTGTACATTCTCAACCGCCTTTATATCAACTATATGTACCTGAGGGGTAATATTGCCAAGATATTCATTAAGTTCAAGTTTTCCGGCAATATTTACAACATCACTCACAGATATTTTTTTCGCTTCTTCGGCCATACCAAATCCTATTGCAGAAAGCTCAACATTGTTTTTTACAAATTTAACAAGCAAATGCTTGCCGTCCCTTGTAAGGCGGATGGCTCTTATTTTTGCATTCATTATAGCAAAAACCGGTTTTGTATTTCCTGTTCCAAATGGCTCAAGTTTATTAATCTCATGGCAAAGCTTTACAAGAGAGCCTTCGCATGATAATCTGCAATCTATATTAATGGATGGCACCATATTTTCATCATTAAGCACGCTGTCGGCATATAAATTTACTTTTTCTTCAAATTCCTCAATCTTATCTGTGAAAATAGTCAATCCCGCAGCCATATCATGACCGCCGAACTTTGACAGACAGCAAGAACACTCAGTCAGTGCATCATATAAATTAAAGCCGGGAACACTTCTTGCTGAACCCTTGGCAATATCTCCGCAAACAGATAAAAGAAATACGTTTTTATGATAAATATCTGCAATACGCGATGCTGTGATACCTATTACTCCCTGATGCCAGTGCTCCTTGGCAAGAACAATTACCTTTTTATCTTTATAATCTCCGTTTTCAATGATTTCTATGGCTTCTTTAAATATCTTGTCACCAATTTCTTTTCTTCTGCAATTCTCAGAATTTAAAAACTCAGCATATTCATATGCAGTATCAAAATCATCTGAAAACATGAGCTTAAGTGCAATGTCTGCAGTGCCGATTCTGCCGGCAGCATTAATCCTTGGCGCAATCATAAATCCTATATGATAAGAGCATGTCTTTTCTTTCTCGATTGATGACGTGTCGAGCAAAGCATCAACCCATGGTATCTTCTCATTTCTTATCTTCTTAATGCCTATTTTCGCAAGAATCCTGTTTTCATCTTTTAGCGATACGACATCAGCAATAGTTGCAATCGAAACATATTCGGAATATAATGATGCGATTTTTTCTGTATTTCCATCAAGTGCACAAAGCAATTTAAAACAAACACCTGCACCTGAAAGCTCCCTAAAAGGATATTGGCACTCATTTCTTTTGGGGTTAACAACTGCAATCGCATCGGGAAGGTTTTCACCACAGGCATGATGGTCAGTTATTATCATCTTTAACCCGAGTGTTTTTACATACTCTGCCTCAGCAGTTGCAGTTATCCCGTTATCAACTGTAATAATAAGATTTGTGCCGTTTTCGGATATTTTTTTTATAGCCTCACAGTTTAAGCCATACCCTTCAGATTCCCTGTCCGGTATATAGGCATCACACTGTGCGCCACGGCTTCTTAAATATCTTACAAGCATTACAACGGAGGCTATTCCATCAACATCATAATCACCATAAACAGTAATTTTATCACCTTCTGATATTGATTTATTTATCTCAGATACGGCAATCTCCATATCCTTTAATAAAAAGGGGTCATAAAGTTTTGAAAAGTCACAATATACCAGTTCGGAAATATCTGACAGTTTTACTTCCCTGTTTAGCAAAATAACAGAAAATACCTGAGAAACACCAAGACGGGCAGATGTTTCCGCAATGTCTTTCTTTAAAAGCTTATCACATAAAAAATTCCAGTTCTTATCCATAGTGTACTCCAATAATAATTTTAAACAATTATACCACAAAAATCAAAAATATTCAATAGTTAATTGAAAGCATAGTTAACTTTCAAAAAAGTGTATGAAAAAGTATATTTAATTTCATGAATACTAAGTATCAACATGACGATATGCTTATTTTACTGAAAAATGAATTAAAAAGAATATTACGGCAGATTTAAAAAAGTTTTTAGTTCAGAAAAAGTAGAAATTTAAAGGTAATCAGCATTGTAATAACAATGATAGATATAAAATCAAGGCAGTTTTATTCTGCCTTGATATTTCATGTACTTATTTGTCTTTATTGCGTATATATATCAATTTAATATGTTTTTTTGATGCGCCTCTCTCATCTATTTCAAATGTGCCTAAGCTATTTATTAGTGGAGTCAGCTTTAAAAAGCCGTAGTTTCTGGGGTCAAAATCAGGTTGTTTTTTTAATAACAAGTTACCTACTTCACCTAAAAATGCCCATCCATTATCATCGGCAAGGTCATCTATCGCAGAAGAAATAATTCTTATAAGACCTTCCTTTTCTATATTATCCATCTCCGATTCATGTGCGGCAACTTTTTTATCAAAAGGTGCATTAATTATTTCTATATAAATAAACTTCTCACATGCTACAATAAATGGATTAGGAGTCTTTTTTTCACCAATTCCAATTACTTTTTTACCCGCTTCCCTCAACCTTATTGCAAGCCGCGTAAAATCACTGTCGCTTGAAACGATACAGAAACCATCTGCTTTCCCCGAATAAAGTATATCCATTGCATCTATAATCATTGCAGAGTCTGTCGAGTTCTTCCCGGTAGTATAGCCGTATTGCTGTATGGGAGTTATTGCATTTTCAAGCAAAACATCCTTCCAGCCTGATAGATTGGGTTTTGTCCAGTCACCATATATTCTTTTAAACGTAGGAGTACCGTATCTTGCAATTTCCTCCATTATGCCTTTAATATTTGAATAAGGTATATTATCCGCATCAATCAAGACTGCAAACCTTAAATCGTTCATATCCTCCACAAAAAACACCTTACTTTCGTTTTATATTAATATGTGTATCATATTATTGCAATTTTGTCAATAATGAGTTTAAATTAAATAGGGCTGCCTCATTAGTGGCAGCCCCTTTACCTGCTTTAATTATTTAATGCCATTTTCGTATGCTTCAACCATCTTACGAACCATGTTACCGCCTATTGAACCTGCCTGTCTGGCTGAGATGTCACCATTATAACCCTGCTTTAAAGTTACACCAACTTCGTTGGCTACTTCCATTTTAAATTTATCAAGTGCTGCACGAGCTTCGGGTACTACTTTTCTATTATTACTTGCCATAATTAAAACTCTCCTTAAATTAATTTTTTTTGTGAATTTGTCACAATCATATCTTTTGTATTTTGAATTAATATATGCTGGTATGTTTTAGAATGTCTATAATAAAATTCCACTACTCACATAAGAAAAGCGATTTATATCATTATTGTTCCAAAAAACTATTAAAAATAAATGCTTGGAAAAATTTAACAATAAAAATAATCAGTAACCTTGAACAACAAAATATTATGTGATATACTGTTTTCAGCACACATAAGGGGGTATTTTATTGACTGAATATGAAAAACTAATTAAATGCGTAAATACTGTAAAAAAAACAATTGATTTAAAACCGAAAATCGGCTTAATATTAGGTTCGGGGCTTGGCGGTTTTGCATCGGAAATTGACGTATGCGGCTATGTCAATTATTCTGACATACCGTCGTTCCCTGTGTCAACCATAAGCGGCCATGCCGGCCGTTTTGTGTTTGGTTATGTGGGGACCATGCCCATTGTCGCAATGCAGGGAAGGGTTCATTTTTATGAGGGCTATTCCATGGCTGATGTTGTAATGCCAACGAGAATAATGGGATTGTTGGGTGCTGAGATTTTGTTTATCACAAATGCCGCAGGCGGTGTAAACCCAGCCTTTGCAGCAGGTGATTTAATGCTTATACGTGACCAGATTTCGTTTTTTGTGCCATCCCCATTAATTGGAGAAAATATTGAAAAACTTGGCACACGTTTTCCGGATATGTCTGAAATATACTCGGCAAAGCTGAGTGAAACAATCATTGGCACTGCAAATAACCTTGATATTAAAATACAGGAAGGCACATATTTACAGCTGACAGGTCCTGCATATGAAAGCCCTGCTGAAATTCGTGCGATTTCTGCCTTGGGTGCCGATGCCGTAGGAATGAGCACTGCATGCGAGGCAATTGCGGCAAAACACATGGGGCTTTCTGTCTGTGGACTAAGTCTTATTTCAAATATGGCTGCCGGAATAAACCCGCATCCTCTTTCCCATGAGGAAGTCAAAGCGGCGGCAGAGAAAGCTGCACCAAGCTTTTGTTCGCTTATAAAAAATTCTGTTATAAATATAGGCTAAGAAATCTAAAGGAGCAAAAAATGATTGACCTACATTTGCATTTAGACGGTTCCCTGACACCAGAAAACATAATAAAGCTTGCAAAAACACAGGGAATAGCTCTGCCATACCATACACCTTTAGAACTATTACCGCACCTTGTATGCCCTGACGATTGCAAAAGCTTACAGGAGTACCTTGCTTGCTTTGATTTGCCTTTATCTGTTCTTCAGACAGGTGAAGCCGTTGAAGAAGCAGTATATATGCTTTGTGAAAGGCTTAAATCAGAGGGTGTGTTGTATGCAGAGATACGTTTTGCACCATCACTTCACACAAAAAACGGGTGCTCACAAGAAGCTATTGTAGCCTCTGCCCTTCACGGTCTGTTCCGAAGTGATTTTAACGCTAATTTAATTCTCTGCTTAATGCGAGGTGCAGATATTAATAAAAATATTGAAACAATTTCTGTTGCAAAAGAGTATATTGGAAAGGGAGTTGTAGCTCTTGACTTAGCAGGTGCGGAGGCAATATATAAAACTAAAAATTATTTTGATTTATTTGAATTGGCGCAAAAATTGGGTATTCCTTATATAATTCACGCTGGTGAGGCAGACGGTGCAGAAAGCGTTAAAGATGCCCTGACTATGGGCGCACGTCGCATAGGTCACGGTGTTCATGCCGCAGAAGATAAAGAGCTTTTATCTCTTTTGATAAAAGAACAGATACCCATAGAAATGTGCGTCACAAGCAATTATCAAACAAAAGCAGTTAATAAAATACAAAACCATCCTATAAAACAATTTCTTGATTTGGGGGTTTGTGTAACTGTCAATACTGATAATATGACTGTATCTGACACAACCATAAAAAAAGAGTTCGAGCTTATAAAAAAATATTTTGGAATAACTGAAAAAGAAAAAGCACTGCTACTTACCAATGCTGTTAATGCAGCTTTTTTATCTGATAATGAAAAGAATAATCTCATACAAAAAGTTTTAAATATTAAGTTTTGTTAGTTTTTCTTCTGTTTTTTTAAGGTTTTCTTTATATTTTTTATAAAAAGGCTCATATTTTTCAACTTCTGCCCAGAATTTTGCACTGTGATTATGCTCTTTTGTGTGGCAAAGCTCATGAATTATAACATACTCTATGCACTTTTCGTCAGCCGCTATAAGGCGCCACGAAAAATTAATACTGTTTTTTCCGCTGCAAGAACCCCACCTTGTTTTAGCACTGTTAACAGACACATTTGTAATTTTGCATCCCATTTTTTCTGACAGTAAAGCAGTTTTATCCGTCAGATAACTTTTTGCAATTTTTTTCATAAGTGCACAGATTAATGTTTTTATATCCCCTTTTTCTGCATTTTCAGGTATAAAGAAACTTTCACCGTCAAAATATGCCTTGTTTCCACTAACAGGAAGAACAGGGCAATCTTTTCCGAGAACTAAAACATTGGAACCAAAATCAAGAAAGCTTGTTTTTCTGTTTTCTTCCCTCTCCTTTAATTTTCGCAGATTTTGCTCTATCCAGCCCTGCTTTTTATCAACTAATTCAGAAATAAATGATTTATTCAGATTAAACGGCGCACGAACCTCGACAATGCCCCCCGGGAGTATATGAATTGCAACTGTTTTTCTATTTGAATACACTACTTTATAATTCATTGAATCTCCTTTTTTATTGCTGTCCCTACGAAATTATCCAATCAATTGCGCAAGGCGTTCAAATACAAACTCAACGCTTTTTTCTCTGACACAGTTTCTTCCGATATTACCAAACATTTTGCGACATGTCTTTAGAGTGCCGTTTATATAAAACCCAAAGCATACAGTTCCGACGGGTTTTATGTCTGTTCCCCCCTCAGGGCCTGCTATTCCGGTAATACCGACGCCCACCTCTGCTCCTGCCGCTTTTGCGGCTCCCTCTGCCATTGCCGAAGCAACCTCACAGCTTACAGCTCCGTATTTTTCTATGAGCAACAGCGAAACATTTAAATATTTAACCTTTGCCTCATTTGCATAGGTGATAAACCCCACATCAAAAACCTTTGAGGCATCCGGAATATCTATAAGCCTTGCGGCCGCAAGTCCTCCGGTACAAGATTCCGCAAAGGATATATGCAACTTTTTTTCTATCAGCAAATTTACAACCTTATTTTCCATTGTATTCCACCCTTTTAAATTTATTATATTTTATCAGAAAATAATTAATATTTCAAGTTTTTTGGCAAACTATTAATACACGTAAAAAACAACAAAATAACTTAAGAAATATTAATTATTTTGTTTTTTTTGTTATTTTCAATAGTTTTTATTGATTTGTTCAGGGTTTTAGTGTATAATAAGAAATATTTATTGTGAATGGAGATATTTTATGAAAGAATTACTTGAGTTATTGGAAAACAACTGTAACCGTACAACAAAAGAGCTTGCACAAATGTTAGGTCGTGATGAGCAGGAAATTGCTTCTTTAATAAACCTTCTTGAAAAGGACAAAACAATAGTAGGCTACAAAGCGCTTATTGACTGGGAGAGGACGGAATCGGAAAAAGTAACGGCGTTTATTGAACTTAAGGTTACTCCTCAGCATGGACAGGGCTTCGATAGGATTGCAGAGCGAATTTATCAGTATGAGCAGGTAAAAACACTCTGGCTTATGTCAGGCGGTTTTGATATAGGTCTTATTATTGATGGAAGTAACTATAAGGAGCTTGCTTTGTTCGTCGCTGAAAAGCTTGCACCTATGGAACAGATAATAAGTACGGGAACTCATTTTGTACTAAAAACATATAAAGACCGCCACGTGGTATTTGGCAATCCCCATAAGGATGAAAGGAGCGTTGTATCTCTGTGAAAATAGAAAAGCTACTTAATAAAACTTCATATTCGCTCCCTCCTTCAGGCATTCGCCGTTTTTTTGATTTGGCGGCTGAGATGGGAGATGTTATATCTTTGGGAGTTGGCGAGCCTGATTTCGTAACGCCATGGCATATACGTGAAGCCGGAATATATTCTCTTGAAAAAGGGCACACATACTATACTTCAAATGCCGGAATAATCGAGCTTCGTGAAGAGGTTTGCCGTTATCTTTCAAGGCGGTTCTCACTCTCTTATAACCCTGACGAGGTATTAATAACCGTAGGCGGCAGCGAAGCTATTGACCTTTGTTTTCGCGCAACAATAAATCCCGGCGATGAGGTGTTAATACCGGAGCCTTCCTTTGTCTGCTATTCTCCCTGTGCTGCTCTTGCCGGCGGAGTTCCCGTTCCCATTGTTACAGAGGAAAAGGACAATTTTATTCTGACACCGGAAGCTTTAAGGGCGGCAATAACAGAAAAAACAAAGCTGCTTGTTCTCCCCTTCCCCAATAACCCGACAGGTGCTATAATGACAAAGCCACAGCTTGAGGCTATTGCTGATGTAATAAATGATACTGATATACTTGTATTAAGTGATGAAATTTATGCTGAACTGACTTATGAAGGAAAACACACCTCGTTTGCTTCACTTAAAGGCATGAGGGATAGAACCATATTCGTAAACGGTTTTTCAAAAGCATTCGCAATGACAGGCTGGCGCTTAGGATATGCCTGCGGCAATAAAACAATTATAAATCTTATGACAAAAATTCATCAGTTCGGGATTATGAGTGCTCCCACCACAAGCCAGTATGCCGCATGTGAGGCGTTAAAGTATGGCGATGAAGATATTGAACAAATGAAAAATGAATACAATATGCGCCGCAGGGTAATTGTTGATTCATTTCGTGAGATGGGGCTTGATTGTTATGAACCAAAGGGAGCGTTTTATGCTTTTCCGTCAATTAAAAAAACAGGGCTGACATCAATGGAGTTTGCTGAAAAGCTTTTGATGAAAGAAAAAATAGCCGTTGTTCCGGGTGATGCCTTTGGGGAAAGCGGAGAAGGCTTTATAAGATGTTCATATGCATACTCAATAGACAGCATCGTTACGGCATTGAAGGGAATAAAAAAATTTATTAATACATTGTAAGTATACAGATTTTTATAAGGCTTAACCGAGTACAATTCTTTGCAAGATAAAAAACAAGCTGTGAAAAAATTCACAGCCTGTTTTTTATTTTATTGAAACGTCCTCTACATATAGGTTTCTGACAGCATCTGTCTGCTTTGGTGCTTCTTTTTTGCCATTAGCCCTAATATCAAAGAATTTGAGCGCAACCTGCGGGAACAAGGCATAACTTAGTACATCTTCTTCCTGTATCATTATATCCTTGATTTCTTCACGGTACTTTTTAAGCTCCGGTTGCAAAAGGTCTGCCGGACGGCAAGTGATAACCTCTTCATCGCCTATCGCTTTTTTGCGAACCTCCTCATTAACATCACCGGGAAGCTGACCGTATTCGCCACGCAGAAGTGCCTTTGATTCTTTTGGAATCATCTTATATCTTTCTCCTGACAATACGTTCATAACAGCCTGTGTACCAACTATCTGGCTTGTTGGAGTAACAAGAGGCGGATAACCAAAATCTTTTCTTACACGTGGTATTTCTTCTAACACATCGTAATATTTATCCTCTGCATTCGCCTGTTTGAGCTGTGAAATAAGGTTTGAAAGCATACCACCTGGAACCTGATATAAAAGCGTATTTGTATCAACCTTCAATACCTTGGGATTTAAAATTCCTTCATCCTGAAGCCTATCTGCAATCTTTCTGAAATGAACTGCAACATCTGAAAGCTTTTCTAAATCAAGCCCTGTGTCACGCTCTGTTCCTCTCATTGTTGCAACAAGAGCCTCTGTTGCCGGTTGTGACGTACCGTTTCCTAACGGAGACAGTGCACAGTCAACAATATCAACACCTGCTTGAGATGCCATAAGGTTTACCATATCACCCGTTCCTGTTGTGTTATGAGTATGAAGGTGAATCGGAACCTTGACCTCGCTCTTAAGTGTTTTGACAAGCTCAAAAGCATCAAATGGAAGCAAAAGGTTAGCCATGTCTTTGATACAAATAGAATCAGAGCCCATGGATTCCAGCTTTTTAGCCAGTTTTACAAAATACTCAAGATTATGAACCGGGCTTGTTGTATAAGAAATAGCCGCCTCACAATGAGCCTTGTATTTTTTTGTGTATTTTATAGCTGCTTCAAGATTTCTTGTATCATTAAGAGCATCGAATATACGAATAACATCAATGCCGTTTTCTATTGATTTTTTTACAAACTGCTCAACAACATCATCTGCATAATGCTTGTAACCCAAAATATTTTGACCGCGGAAAAGCATTTGTAATTTAGTTTTGGGCATATGTTTTTTAAAACTACGGAGCCTTTCCCAAGGGTCTTCATCAAGAAAACGCATGCAAGCATCAAATGTTGCACCTCCCCAACATTCCAAGGACCAATAACCAATTTCATCAAGCTGCTCAAGTGCAGGTATCATATCTTCAATTCGCATTCTTGTTGCGGCTTGTGACTGGTGGGCATCACGAAGGATTGTTTCCGTAATATAAAGCTTATTAGCCATAATTATATTTCCTTTCTAATCTTATCATCTTTACAGTGTTAATTATTTCATAAACAAAGTTAAAAATGCGCCTGCTGCTATAGCAGAGCCTATTACTCCTGCAACATTCGGTCCCATGGCATGCATGAGCAGGAAATTCCCCGGGTTTTCTTTCTGCCCCACTACCTGTGAAACACGTGCCGCCATAGGAACAGCCGAAACACCTGCACTGCCTATCAATGGGTTTATCTTTTCCTTTGTAAAAAGGTTCATAAACTTAGCGAGCAAAACTCCGCCTGCAGTACCACCACCGAAAGCAATAACGCCCATTACAACTATACCAAGTGTTCTCCATGTAAGAAAAACCTCTGCAGTTGCAGTAGCACCAACAGAAATACCAAGGAAAATTGTTACTATGTTCATTAGTTCATTTTGTGCTGTATTACTTAACCTTTCAACTACACCACACTCACGCATAAGGTTTCCGAGCATTAAAAATCCTATAAGGGGAGCCGCAGAAGGGAGCAGCAATGCAACAAAAACAGTAACAACTATTGGAAAAATAATCTTTTCTGTTCTGCTTACGGGACGAAGCTGTTTCATCTCTATTCTACGCTCTTTTTTTGTTGTCAATGCCTTCATAATAGGCGGTTGAATTACAGGCACAAGCGCCATATATGAATATGCTGCAACTGCTATGGGCCCCAGCAAATTGGGCGCAAGCTTTGATGTTACAAAAATAGCAGTAGGACCGTCAGCACCGCCAATAATACCAATAGATGATGCTTCAAAGGGGTTAAATCCCAATGCTCTTGCACCGAAAAAGGCAATGTAAATTCCAAGCTGTGCCGCCGCACCAAGCAAAAGGCTTTTCGGATTAGCTATAAGTGGGCCAAAATCTGTCATAGCACCTACACCAAGGAATATAAGGCATGGATATATACCAAGCTTTACACCTAAATAAAGGTAATCTATAAGACCGGCTGTTTCTGAAAATTCCGGCCAATTTATACTACCGCCCTCATAAAGCCCCGAGTGATACATTTCTGCACCGGGGAGATTAGTAAGAAGCATGCCAAATGCTATTGGAAGAAGCAGTAATGGTTCAAATTTTTTAACTATAGCAAGATACATAAGAACGCATGATATAAAAATCATGATAAGCACTCTGGGATCATTACTTATAAGCGCAAATCCCGTATCCTTAATAAAATCTAGGATTGCATTCATTTTAATTAACTCCTTTAATTTAGTTTAAGCAATTGTGCAAATAAGTGTACCGCTTTCAACTATGTCACCTTTTTTTACGACTACAGCTGTTACAGTTCCGGATTTTGGAGCCATTATTTCATTTTCCATTTTCATTGCTTCGAGAATCATAAGAACATGACCCTCTTTTACCTCGTCACCAACGTTAACATTTACAGATAATATATTACCGGGCATCGGGCATTTTACTTCTAACCCTGCACCACCTACCGGTGCTGCTGCAGGAGCAGGTGCTGCCACAGGGGCAGGTGCTGCAGCCGCAGGAGCTGGAGCTGCTACAGGAGCAGGTGATGCACCCTTACCATCATCTTCCATTACTTCCATTATTATTTCGTAATTTGTTCCGTTTACATTTACTTTATATTTTTTCATGTTAATTCATCCTTTCAATTATAGTTTCTTTACCGATAATATGCGAATACTTGAAACATCTGCTCCGAGCTCTTCTGCCATTACTGAGGCAACAGCCGCAATTAACTCGCCTCTGTTTTGAATATCAACCACATTTCCAACAGGTGCTTGTACGGGAGCCACTGCAAGAGTTGCCCCTGGTGTATCCAAAACCGTTCTTTTTAAAATTGCGCTCATAATAAAACACAATAAAATAATACAAATAAGGCCAATAAATACAAGAGCTATGCCGAATCCAAAAACCGTCATATTAGAAATTTTTTCAGCGGATGCAAGGCTTATTGTCATAGATACCATTCCTTTCCTGTGCGAACGCACAAAATTAGTACATAACAGTACTGCGAAAATTTAAAGTTCTCGCAGTACTAAATTAAACTATTTCAGCTGAGACAGTGCAACCGCAACTGCAACTGTTGCACCTACCATGGGGTTATTACCCATGCCAATGAGACCCATCATTTCAACGTGTGCCGGAACTGATGAAGAACCTGCAAACTGTGCATCTGAATGCATACGCCCCATTGTATCAGTCATTCCATAGGAGGCAGGACCGGCAGCCATATTGTCAGGATGAAGTGTTCTTCCTGTACCACCGCCTGATGCAACAGAGAAGTATTTTTTACCCTGTTCCACACATTCCTTTTTGTATGTACCTGCAACCGGATGCTGGAATCTCGTGGGATTTGTTGAGTTGCCTGTAATAGAAACATCAACATTTTCATGGTGCATAATAGCAACACCTTCACGAACATCATCTGCACCAAAGCAACGAACTGAGGCACGCTCACCTTTTGAATAAGGTGTTTCTGATACTATTGTAAGTTCACCTGTATAATAATCAAACTTAGTTTCCACATGAGTAAAACCATTTATTCTTGAAATAATCTGCGATGCATCTTTTCCGAGGCCGTTTAAAATAACCTGCAAGGGACTTTTTCTCACCTGGTTAGCGGATTTTGCAATTCCAATTGCACCCTCTGCGGCTGCAAAGGATTCATGCCCGGCCAAAAACGCAAAGCACTTTGTTTCTTCTCTTAAAAGCATAGCACCTAAATTTCCGTGACCGGTACCAACCTTTCTGTCATCTGCAACAGAACCCGGAATACAGAACGACTGAAGACCTTCACCTAAAATTTCGGCTGCCTCCGATGCATTTTTATAACCCTTCTTAATTGCTATTGCGGAGCCAACAATATATGCCCAGCACGCATTTTCAAAACAGATGGGCTGTATTGATTTCACTATATTGTATACATCAATACCTTTATCGTCACAGATCTTTTTTGCTTCTTCAACGGAAGTAATTCCGTATTTGCCAAGAGCGGCATCAATCTGCTTTATTCTTCTTTCGTAGCTTTCAAATAATGGCATTATTACCCCTCCTTTTCTATTGTTCACGGGGATTGATAACGCGGGCGGCGTCATCGAATCTGCCGTATTGACCGGATGCTTTTTTCAATGCTTCATTGGCATCCATACCTTTATTTATCATATCCATCATCTTGCCAAGATGAACAAATTTATAACCGATTATCAGGTTTGTATGGTCGATAGCAAGCTCTGTTATGTAACCTTCTGCAAGTTCAAGGTAACGTGGACCTTTTGCATTTGTTGAATAAACAGTACCAATCTGGCTGCGAAGACCTTTGCCGAGATCTTCAAGACCTGCTCCAATAGGAAGACCGCCCTCTGAAAAAGCAGTTTGTGTTCTACCATATACAATTTGTAGGAAAAGCTCCCTCATAGCTGTATTTATAGCATCACATACAAGGTCAGTGTTCAAAGCTTCAAGTATTGTTTTGCCTGTAAGAATTTCCGCTGCCATAGCCGCAGAATGAGTCATACCGGTGCAGCCGCATGTTTCAATAAGAGCTTCCTCAATTATACCGTCTTTAACATTCAATGTCAGCTTACATGCGCCCTGTTGCGGAGCACACCAGCCGATACCGTGCGTCAAGCCGGAAATATCTTTGATTTCCTTTGCATTCACCCATTTCCCCTCTTCGGGAATAGGAGCAGGCTGATGACTTACACCCTTTGCAATGCACTGCATTTGTTCTACTTCGTGCGAATAGTTCATCGTTTGTATCTCCTTCCAAAAATTAATAATAATTGTATCATTGATTACGATTTAAAGCAAGTGTTTTATGTTAAAAGTTTCACGAATTTTCTATCATTTCATGTGCAGTCTTTATTGCATTTTCACTTATGCTCTCTCCGCTAATAATCCTCGCCACCTCTTTTGTTCTCCCATCTATATCAAGAAGCTGTACATCTGCCATAAAAGTATTCCCCGAAAGTGTCTTTTTTATTAAATAATGGTTGTCGGCAAGGGCTGCAATCTGAGGCAAATGAGTAATACAAATAACTTGTCTCCTCTCGCCTAACTGCTTCATTTTTCTGCCTGCCTTCTCTGCGGCTTTACCGCTGATTCCTGTATCAATTTCATCAAATACCATGGTAGTAACATTATCACTGTCAGAAAGAACTGTTTTAATTGCAAGGCAAATTCTGCTCATTTCACCGCCCGACGCAATTTTAGCCAGTGAATTTAAAGGCTGTGACGGATTTGTAGATATTAAAAATTCAACATCATCCGCCCCATGAGAAGAATATTCTGTTTGTTTCACAGAAACGGAAAACTTAACTTTTTCCATATCAAGATACGAAAGCTCGGAAAGAACCTTTTTTTCCATATCCCCCGCGGCTTTTTCCCTTGTCTTAGTAAGCTTTTCGGCGGCATCTGAAAGCTCGGCACGCTTATTTTCGATAAATGCTTCAAGCTCTTTTGCCCTCTGTGTGCTCATTTCAATTTCCGAGGCTTCTTTTTCGGCATTTTCTCCGTATTTAATTATCTCTTCAATTGTGTTGCCGTATTTCATGCGAAGTTTATAAATCAAATCAAGCCGTTCTTCAACTTCAGAAAGCTGCGAGGGGTCATATTCAAGGGATTCCCCATAATCCGCAAGCTCTCTTGAGCAATCTTCAATTTTATATAAGGTGTCTGACAGGCTATCCAAGATTTCAGACAATGAAGAATCCATATCGGCAGCTTTCTTGACTTCACTAAAAGCAGTTGAAAGTGCCGAGCAAACAGCCTCGTCTGCTCCATAGAGAATGTTATATGCAGTCGATACACTACTTTTTAATTTCTCACTGTTTCTCATAACCTGCCTTTTAGCTGTAAGAGTTTCGTCCTCGCCTTCAGTTAGGTTTGCATTATTTATTTCATCTGCCCAATAATTTAATATATCAAGCCTTTTCATTTTTTCGCTTTCATCTGACTTTATCTTAATGAGCTCCGACTCTGCTTTAGTAATCTCACTGTAAAGTTTTTTATAATTTTCAAGCTCTTTTGTGTTTGCTGCATAAGAATCTATGTAGTCACGGTGATGTGCTTTTGATAAAAGACGTTGCCCGTCATGCTGACCATGAATGTTGACAAGCATATTACCAATATCCTTAAGCCCTGAAACAGTAGTTAGAGAACCGTTGATTTTACATACATTTCTCCCATCGGCAAAAAGCTCACGTGACAACAAAAGCTCATTCCCATCTATACTGCAACAAATGGCTTCAAGCGTAGTTTTTGTTTCATCATCAAGGCAAAACAAAGCCTCCACCTTTGCACGTTTTTCACCATAACGAATGAGCTCCCTTGAACCTCTTTCCCCCAAAACAAAATTGAGAGAATCAACAATCAAGGACTTGCCTGCACCCGTTTCTCCGGTGAGAACGTTAAAGCCGAAGTCAAGATTTACCTCTGCCTGCGATATTACAGCCACATCTGAAATCAATAATTTGTAGAGCATAATTAATCTCCGATATTATTATTTGCTATCCAACATTGTTTTAAGTTTTTCGGTAAGTGTTTCTGCTTGCTCATGTGATTTAACTATAACCAGAACGGTATCGTCACCGCCCACTGTTCCAATTACTCCCGGCCATGCCATGCTTTCAATTGTTATAGCCGCCGCCTGTGCCATCCCGGCAAGTGTTTTAACCACGATCTGATTCATCGCACAATCGACACTGACAACAGAATTTGCAAAAATAGAACGTATTCTTGCTCCGCCGCTCGGTATGGACATATTGCTGATCTGAGCATATTTATATCTTCCGTCGCCAGTCTGGCATTTCATTATCTGCAAATCTTTAATATCTCTTGATACTGTAGCTTGCGTAACCCTGAAGCCGTGCTTGATAAGCTCCTGCGTCAGCTCACTTTGTGTTTCGATAACCTTGGCATTGATTAGTGACAAAATGGTGTTATGCCTTTTTTGCTTCATAAAAACAACTGCCTTTCTGAAATCTATTTCAATATTGTAGCTTATCTTTTAAGAGTTTATAAAAGGTTCTGTCACTTATTTTAACAAGCTTTACACTTCTTTCTGACCTGCTTATTCTGACAGCATCACCGTCATTTAACATACAACCGTTTTTGCCGTCTGAGGTCATAGCACATTCATCATTATATCCTTCTGTCTTTATTACAGATATAACTTTTCCGGGAGGCACAACTATTGTCCTTGCGCTTAGCATGTGGGGACAAATAGGAGTTATTATTATAGCTTCAAGAGCCGGGTCAATCACAGGGCCGCCTGCAGATAATGAATATGCAGTGGAGCCTGTAGGCGTTGCAACTATAACACCGTCAGCAGGATAAGTCGCAAGCAATTCATTGTCAACAAACACAGAAATGCTACCCACTCGCGCAAAACTTGTCCTCGCAACAACAATATCGTTGAGCGCATGATATTCATTTACAGTTTTGTCCGATATAACCTCAGCTTTTAGCATCATTCTGATTTCTGTTTCAAAGCCCTCTGTTATTTTTTTATATCCTTCTGAAAAGAAAAATTCTCTTTCCCCTCCCGTAAGAAATCCAAGCCTTCCGGCATTTATTCCCAAAACAGGCTTGTCATATAAAGATGCCTTTCCGGCTACCGACAACAAAGTACCGTCACCGCCCAGCGAAAGCACCATATCGCATTGACGGTATAATTCTTCTTCCGAAAGATTGGTTACGCCCTCAAAGCCGCTGCAGCTGCTATTTGTTAAAACTTCTGCCGAATCCGACAAAAGGCTAGTGATTTTTTTTATATCATCAAAGCAATCAGACCTGTCAAAATTTGCAACAACAGCTATTTTCAAAGCATATCCCCCCAAATTATACATTTTAAATAATTATACACAATTTAAAATTAAACGTCAATAGATTATTTTAAAAAAAGGCAAAAACTGCTGAAATATCTGAAAATATTGTTGGTATCGGCTTTTGTGGCTGTAATTTTAATTCAAAAAGTGTGTATTTTATTCCACTAAAAAAGCTGCCCCATTATAAATGAGACAGCTTAAAATTTGATGTTTAATTCAATATATAAACATTTGCCTGACGTCTTCCGAAAGATATTGCTTCATTTCTGGAATTATAGAATAGGTCAATTTTATTCCCTTTGATACCACTTCCGGTGTCACCTGCAACACAATAGCCATATACCCATGAACCATCAACGGCTTCAACGTACATCCTTGTACCAAGCGGAATAACGCTTGTGTCAACTGCTATTACACCATATTGTGCCTTCATACCACTTGCTGTAATTCCATAATATGGGTCACCGGGATTTTTACCGCAGCTTTCATAAGATAAATCATATGCAGTAGCAGTACACTTTAACATACGGGAATAGCTGAAATCCTTATTAGTAGAAGCTGATGAAGTATTGGCATTTGTCCCAACTTCAACAATTCTGTTCACCGGTGATTTTACCACGCTGGAATTTATACAAGTTCTACCGATTTCTTCACCGTTTCTTAATTTTACTTCGTATTTAAGCTTTTTTGCACCGTTACGGCCTTCCTGTGCAACTCGGGTAATACCCTTTGCCAAATCATTTGCCTCACGCGTAACTTCACTGAAATTAATTATTTTCGTTTCTTCTTCGTACTTTACTTCAACCCTTGAAATCTTAATTTTAATGTCATTCTTGATTTTTACAAAAAATTCAAGATTTACATCATCACCGTCAGCTAAAGATAAACCTTGTTCACTTAAAAAATCCCCCACGGTTTTAGCATGCGTATAATATATCTTAGGTTCTTCATTTTTAAATTTATCATCGCTTAGATATATCTTGCATGCTCTGTGAATTTCTATTTTCAGTTCTTCAGTGATAAATGTATCAGCTGTAGGGTTTACAACATCATTTTCCCCAACTGAATATCCTGTTTGATTAAGCGCACCTTCAACCGTATCTGCTGATGTATAGTATTCAACAGGGATACCATCATCAATTATAGTAATCTTGCAAGCTCTGCTAATTCTGATGTTCATATTATTACTAACAAGACTGTCCGCATCAGGTTCGACTCTGTCAAAATTATGCAGAGTAATGTCGGCCTCATTCAGGACATCTGCTACAGTTGATTGCTTAGTTTTTACATTAATCACTTTTTCTTCGTCAAATATGTTAACTGCATTGTTTGACCACGCAGCTCCAAAAATGATGAAGAGTGCCACAAGAAGAACTGAAACTATAAGCATTAAATAATACTTGTTAATCTTAAGCTCCGATATTTTCTTGCTAATGAGCATTAAATCACTCCTTCGTGCCTTATTTTACTGCAAAATACAGCATTTGTCAAACTATTTTATGTATTTTTTTGATTTTAATACCATTAATGCCATTTATTACCTATTGTGCTCATAGGTGTGAAATGAAGGAAATCCTTGATATTACTGGATTTTTATAGTTTAAGCATATGTAAAAAAAATATTAAATAATTTTTTAAATATTGCATTTTTTTTAATATTTTTGATGTAAACTTACAATATTTTGATTTATTTTTATGATTTTCATAAAAAAAAAATTTATAAAATATAATTTTTCACGTAAAAAAGCGAACTAAACAGCCAATTAGTACCACAATATGTGCTATTTATGTTTTCCATAGGGCACTATATATAGCGATGCGTTTTTCATTATTTTGTAATATTTACGTAATAAGTATCATCATAAAGCAGAAAATTAAGCTATTTTGAGCAAAAAAAATACCGATAAATGAGTTTACCGAGTAAAAATAAATAATTCATTAATAGATGATTTTGGAATTAATAGCGATATATCATTTAGAAATTTTGATTAAAAAGCAGAGATTTCGCCCATAATATGGCAAACTTTTCTCATTTATGGCAAAATTGCGGCAAAACGGGAAAAACAAAATCCCGAAACCGCATGGTTTCGGGATTTTTAATAACAAAGTATTATCTTTTTGAGCTTTGAAGTCATCGTCTGATATTGTTCAAAATCCTTTAAAAATGGCGTAAATACTGTGTTTTATAATTGCCGTCGTTTATTTTTTTGCCATAAAACCTGCAATTTTTGATGCTTTTTGATATTGTGTTGTGGCAAATTTGTGGCAATGTTTCTTCGAGTTATAAACATAATGGGAAGTTCATTTGTTAAATTATCATTTATCTAACAATACGAAAAGCTCGTCCTGAATCACTTTAATAACATCTGCAACATGCATAGAAGCAGTTGATAATTCATAAGCAATCTGCTTGTCCTGCCGTTACCGTCATATAATGTAACAAAAGGAAATGGCTCTATTACTACCATTTCCGAATATTAAAGGGTAGAATAATTTCAAAATCCTACCCTTTAATTATAGCATTCGCTATGCGGGTATTCAATTTAATTAAATATAATTTGTATCTCATTATCTGTAATGGTAACTACTTTGATAAATAACTGAACTATTTCTTTTTTTCTATCAAAATCATAGCCGTCCCAATTATCAATACACTCTTGTATCTTTTCAGTGGATAGAACTTCTTTGTTATCAACCTTTAAGGATAAGATTTTCTTTGTAATTCTTTCTCTAACCTTATCCAACTTTTCAATTTTAGCATTATAGTGCCTTGCTACGGTCACCCCTGCTGTAGCCACAGCTTCAACTAAATTATCTATTTCCTCATTGACCTTAATCAACTCAATGTTGAGTTTATTTAATTCCTTGTTATCAGCATTTTTATTTTCTGATATACCCGATAAAGAATTAGAGACTTTTTCTTGTAAATGTTAATGTCAATCGAAAAACCAGCCAACATTATAATCGAAAAACCAGCCAAAAACCAGCCAAAAATTTTGCATAATCACGGGCCAATATCAAGGGAAAATGTTTCGTTGGAGATAACATCTTCACTTGACGATATAGCCCGCGTTATGATAGTATAATTTTGCGAGGAACAGATGCCGTGAATAATAAGTCTAATCCGCTATCAGAGGGGATTTTGTTTAAAATTCAACGCTGTTTCTCGCTTTTCGTTCTTCAATCCATGCCATCGTTTCCTCGAATCTGCCGCCGTTCTCGCGTGAAATATCCAAAATATGTGCCTTATGCGTTAAACGGTCAACGGTAGCGCGAGTGAGCGAGGGGTCGTGGAAAACCTCTACCCAGCGGTCGAACGTAAGGTTTGAGGTTACAATTATTGAACCCTTTTCATTCCTTGATGAAATCAGGCTGAACAGCAATTCTGCGCCGGATTTATCGAACGAAACATAACCCAGTTCGTCCAAAATCACAAGGTTGAAACGCTCGAAGTTGCGCCTGAAACGCGTGATTTGCATACTGCTCATCGCTTCTTTTAATTCAGCGATAAGCTGTGACACACTGGCATAAAGCGTTGAATATCCCTGCATACAGGCCTTAATTCCCAAAGCGATTGAGTAATGCGTTTTCCCTGCGCTCGGTGTGCCAAGCAGTATAATGTTTTCGTTTTTGTTAATAAAATCAAGCGTTTCAAGCTCATCGAACTCCGGCAGAAATTCTTCGGAATATTTCTTGCGGTCAAAATCTACCAGATATTTTTTGTAGGGAAATTTCGCCTCCTTAATCCGCCGTTTTACGCTGTTTTCAAGGCGTTGCTTATATTCGGCTTGCAATAATTCCAATAAATATTGTTCATGTGTCAAACTGTCGTCGCTGGCCAATTCGCGCCAATATTTTCCGATGTAGCCGAGCCGGAGTTCTTTCGCAATTTGTTCGATGGTCATCATGCCCGTACACCACCCTTAACAAGAAGCGCGTAATTTGCCATAAACGCCCCGGACTGCACATCAATCTGGCTAATCGGTTTCACAACGGAAACCGCTTGCAGTTCTGCCTTGTTCGCCGTTTTTTCCTTGAATATATTTAAAACATCTTCGGCGGATAAATCGGTGTTTTCGATTAATATTTCAATAAAATCTTTTGGTTTTTGTAAATAATATTTATCAAAAATGGCTTTCAGCTGCGGTACGCTTTTCAGCGCAACACTGTTTTTTAGCGCACCCGGTTTTTTAAGGAACGTGTTTAAATAGTGCATAATATCTATCTTCATCGCTCCGCTGCCCAAAGCACGGCGGTGTCGGCATACTTCGGTATTATCGGCGAAAACGCGTAT